>JAQNCM010000512.1 GCA_029237615.1 Mucilaginibacter sp. | reverse complement strand
CTCTGGGTCGTCCCTCAGGCGGTAGTCTAGCGACAGCGGTGGCATGCTGAAGACTCCAATATCCGAAGCCCAGAGATTGAAATCTCCGCGCAGCTCTCGGCGCTCTCGGGCCTTTTCCTTCGCAGTCGGGGTTGGAAAGTCGGGCGGGTAGGGGCAGTCAGCGGCCAGGTCATCCAGAAGACGATGGCAATCTTCCGCCCGATTTCGGATCATGTTGTGTTGACGTTGTTCGTGGGTCCTGGACGAGTTGAGATTTACGTACGGACTCCGTCACTCATGGGATTTTCTCTCGGCCCAGGAAGTGATATTTCTCGGCACATGAAGACCTGGGATTCCGTGCCTGGAGCCAGGCCGCGATATCTAGTCTACTATCTATATATACAACTGGGGTTCTGGGAGCTAAGAAATACCTCCAGGCGTTACCAGGCCTGAGAGAACGCCTAACCGCGTCTACCAGCGGATCGTTCTCCTAGCCTAGGGGCAGGTTCCGAGAGAATACAGGGCCCGTGGTCGCCTGGCGCGCACTAGCAGGGAAAATGTCACAGACTAAGGAACATTCAAGGAAGGTCAAAAAAACCGCAACCTTTGAGACAGTCGGAATGTGGGCAGAGGGCTATTGCCAATAGTCAGATCAATACATTCCAGAGGGCCAATCCGAATGCCAAGTCCGGCTCCATCGTGACAGAATCACATTATCTAAATGATTCTACATCCTCGTACATAAACATTAGTCCATTTCAAACGCCATGGCCGCAGTAGTTGAGTCCCCTGGCACTACAATAGGCTTCATATCCATAGGACTTTAAAATGTGCAGACCGGGTAAGCCCACGCAGTCGATCGAACCGGGCTTATACGAGCCGCACTTCTTAGTGATAGCTCGGCAGGCGTAGTGGTGTTCGAGCGAGCTGAAGTCCCAGCTCATGTAGTCAAAGTTACACTTATGTTGAGACGGAAGGACCTGTCAGCATATGATCTAGAATCTTGTCAAGCACCATGGGTACTCACAGCGTAAGCGACTACGCACCCGCTGATGGAATAGAAGGCAAGTTGCGAGCCGACGCTCCCCTGCTGGACGTCGAGGGCGGCATTGGCGGCGTCAGTGGCGCCGTGGTCGAGGTCCTCTGTGCCATCCAGCTCCTCCGGATAGCAATTTGGCTCATACCATCCGGTATATGGCCATATACCACCTCGCCGGTTGGATGCTCGAATGGCGACGGGACTGGAAGCAAGGTGGGCCTTCAAATCTTTGATTTGCTCTTCGGAAGGGAGGTCGCCAACGCGGACGTGCTCCTCACTCCCATTGTCAAGAGCCATGACGGCATACACGCCGTTGGTAGTGTTGTCGGGAATGGTAAAGCTGACCACGATTACAGCGAAGATGAATGTGTGGCCAAATTTCTCGAGCTTCATCTTGACAGTCGGCTAAACAAGCGACGATGAATACATAGATCACTATGTGTCTGACAATTGTCCGAGTCACAAAATACGTAGAAAGCAGAGTCCGGCGGATAATATATAGAGATATCTGACAATATATGCCTAATGACAACACATATGGCTGGTGATCTCAGCATCTTCGTGAGCTGTAGAGTTACACATGTTCGACACGGCGTAGTACCACCTTAACTACCGAGCTCGTACAATTATCGCCATCACATCTGATTTATAATCTGTACTACAATTACTCGTTGTGCCCTTCTTCAGTCTTCAATCACAAGAGGTTAAAATTCTCCGGTTACGTGCGTTAAGGAGAGCGAGCTGGATGAGCAACCAAACCCGGACGTAGCCGAGAGACGACTGGAAATACAACATGACTGGATAGCACTTATCTTCTATAAGGTCCGACTGTGTAGCATACTTCACATCGGGGCTGTAACATACCTTCCATGTGCACAGTCCCAACCGACACTGAGAGCTTCTTACCCTCTATCCCTTGATTTCCGCTAGAGTAGCCCCAACTCCCTGATAATAATATCCGCCCCCTTCTCCCCAATAACCAACGCAGTGTTATTCGTATTAGAAGCTACATTCTTCGCCACAATTCCCATGTCGATAACCTTCAACCCCTTCACACCATACACATTCAGGTCCGCATCAACAACCCCCATCTCCTCGCGGGGCGCCATCTTCGTCGTACCCAGACAATGCCACGTCGTCCCCACACTTTTCCTAACACAGTCCTCAATAGCAGCATCATCCTCAATCGAGTACTCCAAATTCTCCGTAACAGCCTCGGAATCATGGCTCTCAAGCTGCACGGTAGCAGCCTTAGAACCGGGAGCAAATGCCGGGTGCCGAGACGCCACTCCCCGCGGTAGAACTCTGTCCTACGGATGATCTCGCGCTGCTTCTTGTACGCCCAGACATGCATCTTGACATCGACTTGGCCCGGGTCGGTGAAGAACCCGAGGTCGAAGTCCGGTGCGTCGGACAGCGAGGGGCCGGTGATGTGCACGTGTCCTCGGGAGTAGGGATAGGCCGTGTAGCAGCAGACAGTGAGGTATTGTCCTACCGGGACGGATGTTGGGTCGCCGAGGAAACTGTGTAAAAGTCAGCGATGCTGCCCGCGAAGCCACGACGTGTCAAGTGAAAGGAACTTGGCGACTTACCAAAATCCCGGCGTAATCAAGGCCAACGGTCTGTCAAGCTTATTCTTAAAGTCCATCTCCCAAGCATCCCGGAACTCAGACTCTGGAACGAAGGTGGAAGCCTGAGGTTGCATTGTGTTGGGCTGTAGTTAGCACATGGTCTCGTACAGCATATTTTCTCGTTGTCGTGATAGGTTCACGAGTGAGCATTTGTTCTGACGCCAAGATGTTGCTTATATGTCACGAAAGCAATTGCCAGTGTGGTGCACTAGCTAACCCCCTTATACCCCTCGTGACAATACACCGTCTTGGTGAATCAGCTGACTGATCCCAGACGGGAACACAGATTCCAAATATTCTCCTTTGAGTGACTCA
>JAQNCM010000126.1 GCA_029237615.1 Mucilaginibacter sp. | reverse complement strand
TGGGTTAACCGCTGCGGAAAAGCCTGTTGCAGCATGCTCTTATTTTTTTTGAAATATAGCAGGTTATTAAAATGAAATATAAGGTCCGTTAGGGTTGGATACAGTTTGCTTTTATCAATATGACATTTAATTTACTGCATATAATCAAGCAGGATATACTTTTTATGCTCAAAATCAATAGACCCTTCTATAAACCTGTTTTTACTTAACTCTTTCATATTTTTTCAATTTCTTTTAATTAGCTTAAATTAAACAAAAAAGAGCAATTTTGCAATATGCCTTTAGGAACCCTTTATTTAATCCCTGTACCGTTAGCCGATGAAGCTGCTGCCAAATCATTTACTCCTTACCTTGTAGATACCATTAACAGCATAAAAGAATACATTGTTGAAAACGAAAAAACCGCACGAAGGTTTTTGAAGGAGGCCGGGCTTAAGACCCCCCAAAGCGAACTGATAATACACGATTACAGCAAGCATAACCGTGAGTTAGGTACCGCCGACCTTTTTAAGGGGCTGCAAACAGGTGCCGCAGTTGGATTAATGAGCGAAGCCGGGTGCCCGGGCATTGCCGATCCAGGTGCCGAAATAGTAGAAAAAGCCCACCGGATGGGTATAAAAGTGGTTCCGTTGGTGGGCCCCAGCTCTATTTTGCTGGCGCTGATGGCTTCGGGATTCAACGGGCAGAGCTTTACGTTCAACGGTTACCTTCCCATTGATAAGGTTTTGCGAAGCAAAAAAATAAAGGAACTGGAAATGCTGGCCGAGAAGAACGACCAGACACAGATATTTATTGAAACACCTTTCCGTAATAACCCATTGCTGGAAGAAATACTAAAAACCGCACATCTCAAAACAAGGTTATGTATAGCATGTGATCTTACGTCGGCTACCGAGTTTGTGCAAACCAAAACGATTGCCGAATGGCAAAAGAAAGTACCCGATCTGCATAAACGACCAACGATTTTTTTAATTTTCCACCGGTGATAAATGACTATTACTGAATCGCATACCAAAGTATTGATAGTTGGCGCGGGTCCTTCAGGTTTAATGATGGCCGCCCAATTGCTCAGGTATGGTGTTCAGCCCGTAATTATCGACATTAAACAGGGGCCCACAAATGAATCGAAAGCGTTAGCGGTACAGGCCCGCTCCCTGGAGATTTATCGCCAGATGGGTGTAATAGACCGCATTATGGAGGGCGGGAAAAGGGCGACAGGGATTTGTTTTAATGTAGAGGGAAAGAAAGCTGCAAATTTATCATTTACCAATGTTGGCGAAGCGCAAACGCCGTTTCCTTTTATTCACTTATACCAGCAAAGTAAAAATGAACGGCTGCTGCTCGATTTTTTAACGTTAAACTGCTGCCCTGTTTATTGGCAAACAACTTTAATTTCATTAACGCAAAACACCGGGCAGGTAGAAGTTCAATTACAATCCGGTGATCAGCTTTCAACAATTACCTGCGATTATGTGGTTGGTGCAGACGGTGCTCATAGCGCTGTTCGCAAACAATCACAAATAGCTTTCAATGGTGATACTTATGGACATGAATTTTACCTCGCGGATGTTGAACTGGATAATAAAGAGCTTGATGAAGATGAGGTACAGTTATTTTTATCAAAAGATGGGTTCTCTGGCTTTTTCCCCATGCCGGAAGCACACCGTTTTCGCATAATTGGCAACCTGCCAGATGAGTTTGATAAAAAAGAAGACCTGAAGGTTGAAGATATTTTATCCTACTTAAAAAAAATTGCTTGCCTGCAACTCAATATAGTACAAATCAACTGGTTCACTACATACAAATTGCATCACCGTATGGCAGATAAATTTAGCCAGGGCAGGTGTTTTTTAGTTGGCGATGCCGCACACATCCATTCGCCGGTAGGAGGCCAGGGAATGAATACCGGTTTACAAGATGCCTATAACCTTGCCTGGAAAATGGCCGGGGTAGTAAATCAGCAGCTTAACCTCAAGATCTTAAACAGCTACGCAGCCGAACGTATGCCGATAGCTAAAGAACTGTTAAGCACCACCGACCGTGTATTTACCATCGTGATGTCGCGCAACTGGCTGGCGGGTGTTTTCAAAGAATTGCTGATGCCGCGCCTGCTAAAATTTGTATGGGGTAAAAAAACGATAAGAGAGGCTTTTTTTAAACGCGTTTCGCAAATAAATATCAATTACAGGGAAAGTAATATAAGTCTGCATCTCAGCCAGTCGATCCATATAAAAGCGGGAGACAGGCTGCCTTATCTGAAAGTGTTTGATGAAAAAAAACAGGAAGAAACTGATTTACATGAGTGGTGCAGCAAACCGGGCTTTACTTTTATCGTTTTAGGCAAACTCGCCGAAACCGATCTTTTTACCCTTGCCAAATGGATCACACAAAACTATCCTGCGATGCTTAATTTCTTTTATCTGCCCCTATCGTCCAAAAACCAGCAGGTATTTGACACGTTCGAAGTAAAGGGCAACCAAAAAAAAGCCCTTATTATCCGCCCCGATATGCACATAGGTTTTATTAATGACGCGGTTGATATGGCTTTAATGGATAATTATTTAAGAAACGTGGTGGGCATTGCCTGATACAAAGAACTTTCTTTTAAAATTTAATCCGTAATTAATTTATGGAATCCCTGTTTTTATGTCGAAAAGGGGTAGCCTGGCTGGGCAAAAAATATCATGCATGGTGTTTTCTACAAACAGGTAGCCTCTGCTGAGGCATTAAGAACCCATTTTATAGTAAAATTTTTAAAAACGATTTTCGTATAATCTAATAAGATTACCCATGTATGGTTTCTCCCTTGCCGTAATTTTGTATTACCTGCGCTTCAAACTCCAGGAACTGCTTCCAGCGCCTGTCAACCTCAATTTCACCGCAATACTTTTTAGCCAGGCGGATAAACATGCTGTAGTGCGTGGCCTCGCTGATCATCAATTCGTGATAAAATACTGAAAGCTGTTCATCATTAATATTCTCCGACAAAACTTTAAAGCGTTCACAGCTTCGTGCTTCTATCATGGCCGAAAAAAGCAGGCGGTCGACCAATTGGGCTGACCGGCCGCCACCGATAATTACAAATTTTCGCAGCTCATTTACATAATTGTCCTTACGCTCACGGCCAAGTACAAAGCCACGTGCTAAAATAATATCGTGTACACGTTTAAAATGATCCATCTCTTCCTGCACAAGCAACGACATTTCCTGCACCAGGTCTGATAAATTAGGATTTTGAACAATAAGGGTGATGGCATTGCTGGCGGCTTTTTGTTCACAGAAAGCGTGATCAGTCAGCAATTCTTCAATATTGCTTTCCACAACGTTTTTTACCCAAAGCGGATCAGTAGGTAATTGCAGTTTAAGGATGGTTTTTTCACTCACAAGGCAAAGGTAATTGTTATTCATCTTCCTTAAAAGCAGGATTATTGGAATGAGGCGGGAGTGGTGGTGGACAGTAAGGATAATTTATCCGGCCTTCCGATACTTTTTGGTAAATGATCCGGTAATTCCGAAAAATAAACTCTCTTAAATTTTCATCATTGAATTCTGGAACAATTCGTCCTGGTTCCGGCTGTTTAACTAGTTTTCAATAGCACCTTCAATTTTTACTCTTTCGATATTGGCATATCTGATAGAATCTCTTTTTATGTATTCTATTATTTTCTTCAGATCCAATCCGGCAATTTTGGAGAATACTATTTTAGCCACGAATCCATTTCTTTTTTTAGATCCTCCCAGTCTATTCCTTCGCCATTTTCAACTTCCCTCTGCGCAGATTCAATTTTTTTTTATAAAAACAATCTTTCAACCAAATCATCAACCGAAAACACTTCGGGCATGTGTTCAATGAGTTCTTTTACCTTGTCTTTAGTAAGCATACTAAATTTCCTTTTCGTTTTTATTAGATGTCCAATTAGTTAATTCATTCATAAAGTCACAAAAAAATCAATGTAATCAACTACCTATACAAATGTTTGGCATCAATAAATTCTAAAACCACATCCGGAACAAAATATTGTACGTTTTTTTTCTGTGCGATTGATTGCCTTATAAATGTAGCGGACAATTCCATCAAAGGTGTCATGGTAATGGTGACGGACGGATGCGTAGCCAGGTCGGTATTTTCATAACCCGGGCGCGGATAAACATAGATCTGGTAATCGCGTAATATCAGCTTATAATTTTTCCATTTCGGTAGTGACACCAAATTGTCCGACCCCATAATGAGCGCAAATTCATGCTGCGGGTATTTTTCCTTTAGATGGGTAAGGGTATCGATGGTATAGGACGGTTGGGGCAGCTTTAGTTCAACATCGCTTACACTTAAGTTGGTTGAGTTATCGGTTGCCAGCTTCGCCATCTCCAATCTGTCGTAGGTGTTGATAAGATCACTATACTTTTTTAAAGGGTTTTGCGGAGATACCACCAGCCAAACCTTATCAAGCGTGGTATAGTTAGCCATATAATTTGCAATAATTAAATGGCCTACATGTATAGGATTAAATGAACCGAATAATAGTCCTACTTTCATTAGTCAGCAGTTTTTAGTTGGCAGTTGGCGGTTAGAATTTAACATTATCCGGCTCCAAACTTACCAGGATTATCAATAGTGAAATATTAGTCGAACGCGAAGACCGCGGTATCTTATCAGTTAAAGGTTAAGTTTCTTCTTTTGGAAATAGCTTGGTTACAACAAATATTTCTATTGCAAGAGCAAAGCTCTTTTTATGCATATCAAATCCTTGTATGCCCAAAAAAAAGGGCTGCAAACTGCCGACCTAAAACTGTACACTAACTATTGAGATAAGAAATTCGTCACCAACTCTTCCGCCTCGGCACATGCCGTTTCAAGATCGTAATTTTTTATGATAATATCAAATTGCGGGGCGTAATTCAATTCTTTTTCGGCTTTTATAAAGCGTTCCTTCAGTTTTTCAGCACTATCAGTTCCACGGCCCGTTAAACGTTCAATAAGCACTTCAAGCGAGGGGGGCTGTACAAATATTGCCAATGCCTGCCCGTCATACTTGCGCTTAAGGTGAAGGCCGCCTTCCACGTCTATATCAAGGATGAGATTTTTGCCATCATTAATTACTCGTTCTACTTCACTTCGTAATGTTCCGTAGTAAGTACCTGTATACACTTCTTCAAATTCAACAAATTGCTTTTTTGCAATACGATGTAAAAACTCCTCCAAACTTAAAAAATAATAGTCTTTCCCATGTTGCTCATCACCGCGCGCTTTCCGGGTGGTTGCCGAAATAGAAAACTCCAGCTCAGGTATTTTACGCAACAGGTGATGTACGATGGTTGTTTTGCCGGCACCGGATGGCGCCGAAAATATGATAAGTTTCCCGTTTTGCATTGTTGTAACGTTGTAAAGTTGAAATGTTGCAATGTTATACTAGCTGATACTAACTTTCCAACATTTAAACCTTCAAACACTATAGTACATTAAGTAATTGTTCTTTTATTTTTTCCAGCTCTTCTTTCATACCCACCACTAACTTCTGGATATTGGCGTCATTTGCTTTTGAGCCAAGTGTATTGATTTCACGCCCTATCTCCTGCGAAATAAATCCAAGTTTTTTGCCGTTTGCATCATCATTTTTAAGGGTTTCCATAAAATAACTGCAATGGGCTTTAAGCCTGATCTTTTCTTCAGTAATATCAAGCTTGTCAATAAAGTAAATAAGCTCCTGTTCAAAACGATTCTGGTCGATAGCTTCCCTGCCGACCGCTTCCGCTAAAAACTGGTTTAACCGTTCTCTTATAACCGGAACGCGCTTGGGCTCTTCGATCTCAACCAACTCCAGGTTTTTTAAAATAATATCGATGCGGTATTTTACATCCTGTTCCAATACCCGGCCTTCATCGCTCCTGAATTGCTGGAATGCCACTAAGGCTTGCTGATAGGTTTTTTCTGCAATCTTCCATTCCTCTTCGGATACGGTTTCTTCGTCATACTTTACAACCTCCGGCAGCCCCAATGCAAGTTGTAATAAATTACCTGTTGGCTCATTAAGGTCTATGCTAACTGCTTTCAATTGTTCGTAATAATGTTTAAGCAGTTCTTTATCTATCCCCGCGGCAGTAACGGTACTGCTTGCTTTCTCTACATTGATGGACAGGTTTACTTTTCCGCGTTCTATCTGTTTATTGCAGTCATTACGTAGTTGAAATTCCTTTTCGGCAAAAGATTTTGGGAGTCGCAGCGATAATTCCAAAAATTTACTGTTCAGGGATTTTATTTCCACTGTGTATTTTGTGCTCCCCGAATCGAAACTGGCAATTCCATAGCCTGTCATGGATTTTATCATGCACAAAGATAATATTTTAGTCGGAAAGTCGGGAAGTCGGTAAAGTCCGACAGGTAGCCTCGAGGCATATCTTTTTTATTGTATAATCTTAAGGCGATTCCTTTAAAGTTTGAAAGTGAATAGAAAAATTATAAAGCAATGTTAACCGATTGTTTTTTCTTCCGGACTTTACTGACTTTTCCGACTTTCCGACACCCTCAAAGAATTAACATTTTTTTACATTTCAACTCAAATACTATATTTAAGTTTGCATCCCGGATGAATTCAGTAATTTACAGGTATACTTTGCTAATAATTATTCCCTTTTGCTTTTCTTTAAAGGCGTTTGGGCAAAAAGAATTCACCATACATGGTGTGATATCCAGAAATCTTAGCGGTACAAGAGTGGCGCAGGTAATAATCACCAATTTAAGAAGCAAAGACATTATGGAAAGCGATGACGTGGGCTGGTTCTCTATAAAAGCCGAAATTGGCGATACTTTGCTTTTTAATAAGAAAGATTATACCCCGCAAAAAATTGCAATTATTAATACCGGTGACCTGCCGGTATCAATGCTCCCGGTTATTACACTTAACCAGGTTACGATACAAGGGCAGTCAAAGCGGCAAGAATTAAATGAGGTAATGAGTGACTACCGCAAACAGGGCACTTTTTATAACGGTAAACCACCGGTATTGTCTTTTTTAACGTCGCCGGTCACCGGGATATATGAGCTATTTGGCAAAACGCCAAACCGGGCAAAGCGATTTGCAGAATTTTCAAAGGGAGAGCAGGAATATGCTGAAGTGCACCGGAGATATAACGTTGCATTTGTTAAACGGGTAACCAATACAACGGATAGTGCGGCAGTTAAATTTATGAAATATTATACGCCGTCTATTGACGATATTAAAAAGTGGAATGACTATGAGTTGATTGAGCATACGCAAAAAACGTATGATTTTTATAATGGGAGCTCCAATAAGGAAGCACTGGAAAACTTAAATACACCACCACCTTTGGTGCCGAAACAGAAAGAGACCGGCGGTAAAATGCCTCCGCCAACTGTTCTTGAAAATTAATTTTCTTTTCAATTTTTTCCTAGGAAGCGCAGCTTAAATTCCTAATGTTTCGCAGGCTTTCTCGGCGGCAAGCTTCTCCGCATTTTTTTTGCTAAACTCTTTTCCAAGTCCCATAACTTCACCGTCAATAGTGGCCTGAACGGTAAACAATTTAACATTTTCCCCTTCGTCGTTACTTACCAGGTCGAAAGCAATATCCTTACTATGACGCTGGCACCACTCAATCAATTTGCTTTTAAAGTTAGTTTCAGTTTGCTCAAGGGTATGGATATCGATATGCGATTTGATGATATGGTTAACCAGGAAGCTGCGGGTAAAATCATAACCCTTGTCCAGGTAAACGGCTCCTATCAAAGCTTCAAATGCATCACCCAGTAATGATCCCTGCCTGGATGAGTTAAGCATCCGGCTGTCATATTCAATTAGTTTATCGAAACCCAGCTTACGTGCCAGCTGGTTAAGGTTTACGCGGCTTACAATTTTCGACCTGAGCTCGGTTAAAAAGCCTTCATCCTCATAAGGATACAATTTAAAAAGCACTTCGGCTACTACACTACCTAATACAGCATCGCCCAAAAATTCAAGCCGTTCATTACTATTCTTTACTCCTTTTTTTACATTCTGGGCTACCGATTTATGGCGAAAAGCCATCCGGTATAAAGACAAATTGCCCGGAACGAAGCCGAGCAAATTCTTTAAAACCTTAATGTATTTTCTATTAGGAGATATGTAAAGCTTGTAAAACCGACTTATAGGCATCCAATATATTATTCTTCGTACTTTTTAAATATTACAGAAGCGTTATGTCCGCCAAAACCGAATCCATTACTTTGGGCTACTCTAACCAAACGTTTCTGAGCCTTATTAAATGTGAAATTTATTTTAGCATCAAACGCAGGGTCGTCTGTAAAATGGTTTATTGTTGGAGGTACTATGTCATCTCTTAAAGCTAATATAGCAGCGATAGCTTCCACTGCTCCTGCTGCGCCCAGCAAATGACCGGTCATTGATTTTGTAGAACTGATATTTATGCGGTAAACATCCTCGCCATAAACATCCATTATTGCTTTTACCTCCTGCGGGTCGCCGATAGGAGTGGATGTTCCGTGAACATTTACATAGTCAATATCGGCAGGTGTTAAACCTGCGTCTTCAAGTGCATGTCTCATTACCAGCGCAGCTCCAAGGCCTTCCGGGTGGGGTGCTGTCATATGATAAGCATCGGCACTCATGCCGCCGCCAATCATTTCGGCATAAATTTTTGCACCCCGTGCTTTAGCATGCTCCAGCTCTTCTAAAATTATAGTACCGGCACCCTCACCTGCAACAAATCCATCGCGGTCAAGGTCAAAAGGACGCGATGCCGTTGCCGGATCACCATTACGGGTAGACAAAGCATGCATAGCATTAAACCCGCCAATACCCGCTTCATTAATTATCGCTTCAGAACCGCCGCTGATAAACATGTTAGCTTTACCAAGACGGATATAATTAAAGGAATCAATAAGGGAATTGTTGGACGAAGCACAGGCAGACACCGTTGAAAAATTCGGTCCGCGCAAGCCATATTTAATAGAAATATGGCCCGGTGCAATATCGGCGATCATTTTTGGGATAAAAAACGGATTAAAGCGTGGGGAACCGTCACCTTTGGCAAAGTTCACGACTTCATCTAAAAACGTTTTTAACCCGCCTATGCCAGATCCCCATATAACTCCTATACGACTGGTGTCAAGCTTATCAAAATTTAAGCCTGCATCCTTTATTGCTTCTTCTGTTGAAAATAAAGCGTATTGAACAAAAGGATCCAGTTTACGTGCATCCTTTCTGCCCAAAAATGCGTCTGCATCAAAACCTTTTACTTCGCAAGCAAATTTGGTTTTAAACTTTTCAGTGTCAAAGCTTTTAATCAAGGCAGCGCCACTCACCCCATTCAGCAAGGCATTCCAATATTCGGGAACGCTGTTACCGATTGGAGTAAGTGCTCCAAGCCCGCTTACTACAACTCTTTTAAACTCCATTTAATAGCTTTAAGGAGTTTTACTTAACGTTTTTTTCAAGATAAGCAACAGCCTGTCCAACGGTGCCGATGGTTTCAGCCTGGTCATCAGGGATA
>JAQNCM010000120.1 GCA_029237615.1 Mucilaginibacter sp. | reverse complement strand
CGGGCAAAAACTTGCAAATATCAACCAGTATTGAAGATTACTATAAACGTGTTAAAGCCATGAGCCTTAAAAATCCAACAATATTCGGATTTGGCATAAAGGATAAGGCATCCTTCCAAAAAGCCTGTGAATATGCCAATGGTGCAATAGTAGGCACCGCATTTGTGAAACTACTGGAGGAAGAAAATTATATGGAGAAGATCCCGGAATTTGTAAGATCGATAAAATAAATTACAGGAATAATTCCAGCTCACCCTTACCTTCCCGAATGATTTCAAAGTCGCCGCCGGTGCAATCCACAACGGTTGATGGTATATTTTCACCGTATCCACCGTCAATTACCATATCAACCAGGTTTTCGTATTTTTCATAGATCAATTCCGGGTCTGTAGAGTATTCAATGATCTCATCTTCATCTTTTATGGAAGTCGAAAGGATGGGATTACCGAGTGCTTTTACAATTTCACGGGCAATATTATTGTCAGGCACCCTGATACCAACGGTTTTTTTGTTGGAGCTTAATAACTTGGGAACGTTATGGTTTGCATTAAATATAAAAGTAAAGGGGCCGGGTAATGCCTTCTTCAGCACCCTGAAAGTGGTATTATCTATTGGCTTTATATAATCGGAGATGTGGCTAAGATCATAGCATATAAAAGAAAAATTTGCTTTTTCAGGCTTGATGTTCCTGATCCGGCAAATCGCTTCAATAGCCTTATGATTGGTTATATCACAACCCAAACCATATACCGTATCAGTAGGATAAATAATTAACCCGCCTTTCTTCAGCACTTCAACAACTTGTTCAATAGCCTTAGGATTAGGATTTTCAGGGTATATTTTTATAAGCATGTTTTTATTTCGGATGCCGGATGTTCGATTTCGGATTTTTAGCCGCAGTTGTTATGTTGGCAAATAAAAATCCGGAGCTGAAACTCCTGATCTTTCAAATCTAAGAATTTCAACTCCGGATTTAGTAATAATGTATAATAATAGTAATTCCGAAATCGAACATCGGGCATCCGAAATCAACTAATTATTTTTGTTTTGCAAACTGGACGTTCATTATCAGTTTTATATCGTCGCTAACCACTACAGAACCAGCTTCAGTTATGCCTTCCCAGGTTAAACCAAATTCCTTACGGTTAATTTTACCGGTAACTTCAAAACCCACTTTGGTGTTGCCATAAAAATCATCATTTGAGCCACCGTACTCTGCGTTCAATGTAATTGGTTTAGTAGTTCCCCTGATTGTTAAGTCGCCTTTCAGTTCATACTCATCATCATCTGTTTTTTTGAAAGAGGTTGATTTGAAAGTAATTTGCGGAAAATTTGCAGCGTCAAAAAAGTCAGCCGATTTTAGGTGCTCATCCCTTTGAGATTGATTTGTCTCAATACTGTCTATATTTATTGCAAAATAAATATTCGCATTTTCAAATTCGTCACCCTCAGTTTCCATTGTTCCTTCAAATCTTTTGAAAAATCCGGTTACTGTTGAATTCACAAGGTGTTTTACCTTAAACTGAACCTCTGAATGCATGGGGTCAATTACCCACTTTGTTGCTGTAGTTTCCATGATCTAATTTTTTGATTGTTTTATTTGATACCAAATATAACTTAATAGATGTTTAAACATGTAAATTGTACATTAAATTTACAATTGTTCAACAATGTTATAGGTTAACCATTATTCCTTGTTTTTGTTGAAAAAATTTTAACTAAAATTTAAGATCATGAAGAATGGTAAGGTATTCAAAAACAATCCCTTGCTTTTAGCAGGGGATTGTTTTTAATTAATTATTAAAACATTCCATTAGGGTGTGCCATTACTGTTGGCACATCCTGTTCAACACTCCAATGTTCTGCAATTTTACTATCGGCTACTCTGAATATACTGTAGCGGGCGAAAGCCTTGTCCTGAACTTTATATTCACATTGCGATACTATAAAATCCCCCTCCGCAATAACCCTATGAACTCTAACAATGCGGTCGGAGTTATCAATTAAACCGTTTGATGGGTTATGCTCCGTATAATCCTTATGAAGATACTTATCCACTGACACCAAACTTTTGTTTTCCAATAGCTCATGGTAAAAATCGTTTATAAGTATTTTACCCTTGTTTGCGTCGGCAGTTTCGTCAATTACGGTGGTGCCGTTGGTCATGGTTACGGGGCCACCTTCCTGATCCGGTATTATCTGGCTTCCATCCCAATGCTCTGCAATTTGCCCCTTTTTCAGCCTGAATAAATCAATCACTGCCGCTCTTTTTCCCATAAATTGAATATCAAGATGAACAGCTACAAAGTCGCCGTCAGCAATCACCCTTATAATTGGCGAAGGCTTTTCCTCTTTTGGTTGTGGAAGGGTCTTTAAAAAATTCAACATCTCTAACAGTCCTGCCCTGCCATCTTTTACTGTCGGACTATGCTGGATATAATCTTCTCTTATATAAGTATCTACTAATGACAGGTCAAGGTCTCGGATTATTTTTCTATAGCACTCCCGTACTATGGTTTTATTGGACTTTTGTTCCATAAATTTATTTTTTGATGGGGCAATGCATACGATTTCCCGGTATACAAAACCCCTTATGAGTAATTTTAAAATGAAAATTAGATTGTAAAAAAGAAAAATAAATTCACAAGCCGATATGTTAACCAGCTTTGAATAACCTGTTTACAGGCCGGATTTTTGGTAATCCGTATTTGATATGTGAAGACAGTAATTATGCTGTAAAAATAAACAATTAAACTTATTAAAGTGATATTTTTACTTTCCCTGTTCGAATAACCTAATGAGTTTTAAATTTATTGTTCCTGCTATATTTTCCCTTTCTATTGTTGGTTTTGCATCAGGGCAATTGCCGACGATGTGATAGGTGGTTTTTTTGCAATAAATGGAGGCGCATTAGGAAAAGATATAGGTAAGATATATTACCTGGCACCAGAA
>JAQNCM010000650.1 GCA_029237615.1 Mucilaginibacter sp. | reverse complement strand
AAAACGAAGAGGCCAAGCAACAAATTGGACTACAAGAAACTTAAACCTTTCAAAATTAAGGAAGTCATCGCAAACGTTAACTACAGACTTGACTTACCTAAAACCATAAGAATACACCCTGTGTTCCACCTCTTACTACTAGAACTAGCGGCAGATAACACAAAGCTTACTAAACCTATTAAAGTTGAACCTACCGAACCAGAATACAAGGTTGAGGCAATCCTAGATTCACAGAAGAAAGGACGCGTCACTCAGTACCTTGTCAAGTAGCTTAGTTACAACTCATCAGAAAACACATAGGAGCCATCTAAGCATTTAAAGAACTGCCAGTAACTTCTTGACCACGACTATTAGAGGCAGGGAAGCCAAGTAGCAAGGAATCCAAGGGAAGCGCGTCACCAAAGATAGCGTTCTAGTATATAACGCCGACACCACTATTCACCTAAACCTCTAGCACTAGGTCTAATTCCTAGCGTTCAGATTCTTCTAGCTCATCCAGACTCTGCAACCCTCTAGAAACCATTGAGGCACCCTTTGTCACCAGGAAGCGTTTCTGCGTGCAAAGCTGCTCTAGTCGAGAGAACGACTCGTCTAGCTCCTGCTGGGCTTGACTCAGGCATTCGCAGCAGATACAGAGTAATTCCTTAGCGTCTGCCTCTTCCTGAGTAAGACGCTTGTGCTCCTAGACAATACAAGATACTACTGTGGGTCAGTATCTAGGGTTGCCAGAGAACACACCAGAAATGGGAAGACACATACAAGACAAAATTGACACCCCCGAACTATCGCAAGACCAACCGCGTCGGACACACTCACTACAACAGGAGACTCCGTCCATCATTTTGCACTGCATCCCCCGAGAATGACAAAAGGAGCACGGCATAACGTCGAAACCGATTTCGATGATGGTCGCTGCAACTTGGGAGCGCTGCTTGGATTTCTTTGAGTGTTTGGGAGGAGATTTTCCTACACGACCAGACATCATGTCAGCATGGTCATTGAAGGCGTTGTTCTTAGGAACAGGAAACTCACCGCAACGTGGGCGCCAACGGATACTTAACAAACCAAGTCTCTGGGACGAAGACCTGAGGGAGGAGCATCGTGTTACGAACAGGATTAGCGCTAACGCCCAGGGCGGTGGCCAACGGCAGTAATTATGTGACATAGACCTAGAGCGAGAGCGCTTAGGGGCTACAGTAAGCAAGGCTCTCTGGATCACCTGGATCACGGTGATCCAAGTGATCTTGGATCACGGTTTACACCAAAGGGATCACTGGGGACTAAGTGATCCACGAACAGACTACGAGTATATAGTTAACAACCTTTGTCTAGGTAGAGATAGAGCTCTTCTGTAAGCTTTATTGATTAATATAATAGTTTAATCTACACACCTAAGAGCTCTTCCACCTCTATGATTATTTATCTACCTTTTGGCTAGACCTGACTCAACTATCTACCTAGTAGTACACACCTGACTCTATTGTTAACAGGCTATACAGCTACTCGCTACGTATCTCTTGTCTAGAGGTAGTACTAACTGTAGTTGTTACACGTTAATTAATCCTGTTTAACTAGGTTACCTGTGTACTCATTAAACAGTACTCTACAAGCACTATGTCAGCAACTCTAAAGTCTAGTAACTCGTCACTTGCGGCTCAGGCCTAAATCATGCCTCAGGCACTCCTCTAGGAGATCTCTGCCTTGAAGGCTCAGCTTGCCTAGGTCTAGGCCAAACAGAACTAGAGGGGAGGGAAACTTAAGGTTTCTTCTCCTGCAGCTTACAACAGGACACCAGGAACCCTCTAGGGATTCCTTACCCAACTGAGGGCCTATTATTGGTACAACGAATACAACTTCTCCGATTCGGAGAGGAAGGTGCTTCACGCTGCACACCTTCTCAAAGGAAGCGCGCTAGATTGGTTTAAACTAACTCTTAAGAACTACTCAGAGAATTCCAGAGAGCAACAGGACGACAACACCAACGAAGTCTTCGACTCCTTCTCAGAGTTCGCCGAACGATTAGAGAAGACTTTTAGGAATCCTGATAAAGAATAAGCAGCAGAACGCAAACTTAAGAACCTGCGCTAGACCAGATCTGCGTCTCAGTACATAGTTAAATTCTGCAAGGCCAGTGCTAAACTAGATTAGGAAGACAAGAATCTCATAGCCTGGTTCTACTGCAGGCTCAAGGATTTCGTTAAAGACAAACTCGTCAAGGAAGAACAACCTGAAACACTCGACAAGTACATACACATAGCTGTGGCCATTAACAATCGCTTGTATGAACAGAAACATAAAAAACAATCTTTAGGACAACCTTTACCTTCATAGGGCTACGCGCCAAAGAAGGCTAACGTGGGTTAGAAGATCTGACAGTACAGTACCTTCACAGGCTACTATAGCAGACCTATGGAGCTAGATGCTGCACAACAGGAGAAGGGCGGCTTAAAGTGCTTTAATTGTGAGAAAGAAGAACACTTTGCTAGAGAATGCTGCCAACCTAAGAAGTTTTGCCTAGTACTAGAAGGACAAAACTAGAACAACTGCCAAGTTAGCACAGCAACTACTAAGCAAGCAAGTGTAGTTAGCTGCAGCAGTTATAACACTACTCAGCATAAGTTCACAAGCTAGACT
>JAQNCM010000075.1 GCA_029237615.1 Mucilaginibacter sp. | reverse complement strand
TATCCAATCGCAGGAGTAGTGGTATCTCCAACAAAATATACTTGTAATCCAAGGTGCATTAAACGCATGGCTGCAGAGCGCATTGAAAAGCCGGACCGCCCCGAAGCTATAAGAAATATGGACCGCGCCTGTTGAATGTTTTCGATTAATTTATCAAATTGGCTATAATCTATTTTAGCCGCTAACTGAATATTTTCAGCAAGCACCAGTTGAAGGTTTTTATCAATATCTGATATCTGCAGATCCAGATTGTTGTTTACATTCATTGATAATCTTTTAAATCGCTGACAAAAGTATTGGAACAGGCGAGTCAATTCATTACACAATCGGCTCAAGAAGGTGGACTATCAGGAAACTATGTAAGCTAAAAGTCATAACTGATCGGTTTTCGAAAGCACATTTCCGAATAGTGCTCCCTTTTTATCATTTTGTCCAATGTGAAAAATCCGGAATGCTTATTTTTGTAGAATGATTTTTCCTTTAAAAGAGCCCAGGCTGGAAAACTCCCTGGTCTACATCAGAAATCTGAATAATTGCCCTCCGGCTTATCTGAATGATCCGGGAAGAAAAGATTTCTTTGAAATTGTATGGCTTAAAGATGAAGATCCATTGCATGCATTAAAAATGAATGATTTTGATGTAAAAGGCGATTGGATCTATTTGATTCCTCCTTACCGGGTTCACCAGCTCAATAAGGCAGGTAAAAATGGCGAACTCATTTCCTTCAAACGGGAAATTTTGGAGGAAGAAGATAAGGAATTCCTGCTTGACCTGTTTAAGATATTTAACGTACAGGGTGAATTTTCATGCTTAAGGGCAGATAAAAAAGCAGCGGCCGAACTTAGCAGTGTTTATCAGCTGTTGATTGATGAATACCAAAAAGCGCCGGACAACCTCATCATTGTAAGGGCGCTTCTTAAAGTCTTCCTGCTAAAGCTGATACAGATTAAGGAACAAGAATTTACCGGGCATGATCTGCACCAGAAAAGAGTTTATGAATTTTTGATGCTGCTGGAGCGCAATTACCTTCAGGTACGCAATACTGATTTTTATGCGGGTAAACTGGGCATCAGTTCAAAAAGATTGAATCAGATATTAAAGGATAAACTGGATAAAACAGGCATGCAGCTTATTCATGACAGAATTATACTGGAAGCAAAAAGGTTGATTATTCACAGTGAAAGCACGATTAAAGCAATTGCTTATGAACTTGGGTTTTCAGACCGGCCTTATTTCAGCCGTTTTTTTAAAAAACAAACCGGGCAAACTCCCGACGAATTTCAGAAACAAGCTCAAAATCATGTTAAGTTAAAATTCAACACTTTAGTTTGAATTCTAACTTAACATGTTGAATTTTTAATGTCTTTTAAGTTAGTTTAGATTTTACTGCTGATGGTGTTTTTTATCATAACATAAGGGTATAAAGCTTTAATACAGAGTCGGGGCCGCCTTTTTTAAGTGTTATTGATATTACAACTCAGCTCTGATGCGGCTTAACTTTGTGGGCGTAATCCCCAGGTAAGAGGCAATGTAAACATAATCCATTTCCCCTGATATCGCCGGGTCCCCGCTACGCATAAAGATACGTAAGGAAACCCGGCGGGTACCAGGGCGAATATTATATTACCTCCAGCTTAAATGGCGTTTTCCCGGTTGCAGTTGGTGGGGTTGCAACTGCTAAATTCGTCATCTGCGCAAGCGGAGCAACACTTGTTCCCTGGGCACTAAGATATTTTACAACATTTGCATGGTTTGCTAATGTAAATTTGGCAAATTCTGCATCGTTATGTTTCCGCCCTTTTATCTGTATATCAAAGATCGCCTTGCTGACCTCTTCTTCCGAAAATTGAGAGAGACTAAAAGTTGCGGATACCTCCAGGTGCGTCATGCAGTTTCTGCAAGCGGTTACTTTCCACCTGCTGAGTACAGATTCGCTGCCAACAAAATGCCTTATACCATTAATAGTAGCATAGGCCATTATAACGAAAGAGCCATTTATATTTGCCCTGTTTATTCCACTAACGATCAATACTTTGTCGCTTTTAGGTTCGGGCGCACTCAACTTTGCTATCGCAGCCACAGCCGCCAATGTATCCGCGGTGCCGTCATTATTGTCAATTGACAAATTATCATATTTAAAGCCAAGCTGTGTCTCTATATTGAAGGCGTCGCTGGACCTGTAATGCCTTTCTGTGCCATTTCCAACCAATTTAAATGGATAGAGCGGAGAATCCATGGTGAGTTGTTCCTGGGGTTCATATCCTACAGGGGGCTGGTTACCTATATTGTTTGTGCCTGGGTACGGCCCCCTGGCTATTTCTGAGTCAGACCAACCGGGTACTGTGATATCAAGCTTATCTGTAGATCTATGGTTCGTCTGCCAGATCCAAAAGATCCGGTCTACATTACAGTGATGGAAGAAAAAGATAGGATCCAAACCGGCAGTTTCGTTTTCACCCATATCGCCGTTAGCATCTGCTGCAATAAACTGGATGGAAGGTGTTGTGTCGGCATCCTGGAAAGGCGTGTTGATGCCGCCCACTGCCAAATGTATTTCTCCATGCGGCGATTCAAGTGCTTGCGTTAATGCTGTAGGGTGATCTTTATTCCATTGTCCTTGCGATGTAGCGTTTGAGAAAACTGTATAACATGGGGCTTCCAGGCTTGTGTGATAGTTTTTGTCAATGCCACCAATTATTTTACTTAACGGAATATCAGCGCCGCCAGGCGCTAAACCTGTTGGTTCATCAACGGTGCCATTTAACCAGCCAATTACGTTTGCATTTAGCAAAGAGGTGGTTAAATTATTGTCTATTACAGTTGTTCCCGGTATATAATATGCGCTGTTATTCACTTCTGTTGCGGCCCGGTCCGGGGTTGTGCCTACCAGGCCCGACAAAGGATAACGCACTGTTTCATAGCCGTTAGGTTTAGCGTAAAAGTTCGCTTCTTCTGAGTCCTGCAATGCCATGGGGAGGGTGAAAGATTTCAGCGGGTTGGGGATTGTTGCCCCATCAGTAAATGTGAAATATTCGTCTGTAAGAATTGATGGAACACCAAGGTAAGTAAGCTTGCCGTTTTTTACTATCTTATAGGTTTGGTCCCAGTAAGGGAGCATCACACTTTCGCAGCCGGGAACGCTTTGCAACGCCTTTTCCAGTTTATATAAATATATCCTGTGCCAGGTTGGGAAAAGTATATTGCCATGGTTGCAATATCCACCCCAATAGTTTGCTGTATCGTATGACCCGCGTCCGGCGAATGGTTCGCCATGAAACCCGCCAAGGGTCATGAAAGAGTTTGGGTCGCTTGGTGGCAGTGCCTTGATGTATTGCCATGCCACCATTAGTTTTTCAAGCGTCGTCGTGTCTTCGCCGCTTTTGAAGTCGTTGTAAATGTCCTGAATAGATCGGCGGACTCTTAGTTGTGTAGTTGTCATTTTTTGTTTTTTAATTGTGATTGAATGTGTTTAGGTTAAGCTTTAAACGGGTTCCTGAAAAATTGTTGAGTAACGAGCCGGCAATAATAGATGTCATTCCCAAAATCAGCAACCATTTTTCGAAGGGGAAAAAAGCCCGGGAAAAAAGGATGGTCACTGCGCCGAAAAGACTGATAACAAAGGGGACGTAGCCAATGCGTGACGCTTTCTTATACAACATAAACAGGTGAATGCCCAGAAAGACCAATAAAACGGGTAGCAGCCACCTCATATAAGGCAGATTTGTGATACCAACGCAACCAAACATGCTCATGTAAACAGCCCAGCAAAGAGGGCATTTAGGAAAAAAAGCAATGAGGATACTTAATAACGTTGACGGCACAGACTGTACAGTTAATTTGGTCTTCGATAACGGCTTGTTTGCCGCTGCCGGTGCAACAGCACAGGAGCATTTTTCGACTTCTTTTGAATTATCCATCGTGTTAAGGTTTAGGGTTAATCTTAATTGTTCACTAGTACCTGGTAAACGGCGAAAAAGGAGGCCACCACACCTGCCGGGCTTGTTCCGCCATTTCCATCAGGGTGCGGAATAGCGCGGGTTACGCTGCCTACTAATGCCGGCACCTGTCCAACTCCCTCCGGAATGTGGGGCACTACATAACAGAGGTAGTCATATATCCATGGGGCACCACCTATCGTGCCACTGCCCCTGAACCAAAGTGTGGCAGGACTACCTAATTGGACAGAACCTTTAAGGTCGAGGTGCCAGCCGTCGCCACCGATGGTACCGGTGAGCGTGCCATCGGCATCGGTCACTAATTGAAGCGTACCCTGCCCAAATTCAAGACAATAGCTGTTAGTGTCCTGTACCAGATCATGTGACAGATTTGGATCATTTTTAAAACTCCGGTAGGCCCAATGCCCGGTACCTAAATACTGATTTGTTTTTGTCATTTGTTTTGATTTAATATAAGTGATAAGTAAACGGTCTTTTATTCGGTTTGGCTGGCTGCGATCTAGCTGTGCAATTTTGCATCACCAGGTTTTCTGAAAAAATGCGGCGCACAACAGAAATCTCATACAATCGCCGGCCTGATGAACCCGGCCTGGTGTGTCAAAAATTCAACTGAATTGTAGGGTCCGCCTTTGGAGGTAGAAAGAAATAACGGCCCGTAAATCCTAACGAAATCTGTAAAAGCTTCGCTGGCCACGTGCTCATCAAAAGCAGCTTTATCTTTATAAATTTCGAAGAAAACAATCTGCCCTGCGGCTGGAGTTGGTAAACTCGGTTGCGTCATATTGGGAGTGTGCACCAGGTAAGCCAGTGTTCCGGACTGCGTTTGCTCAACTTTTTTAGCAAGCTCTTTTAATGCCTTGATAACCTTTGCTTCGTTTCCCGGCAAGATGGTCCAGATTGAAATGAGTGGATACATGATTTGTTGGTTTTGGTTTATTTTTTAAGCAATCTTGCTCATTATAAAGCAAGAAGAAACTTTTTGGTCTTGTAGTTATGATATTAGTTTAGGTATCTTGAAAACTCTTTTCTTGCCCCGCTATATTGGTGCAGTGGTAAAATCATATACATCAATAGGCTTTAGCAATCTTTAGCCGCCTGTCGTATAACAAAAAATTGGCCTAACATAAAGCGATCTGCCCTCCACACTGCAAATTCTTTCATATTCCAGTCAGAAATACGGCAGCGCTATTAGCCTAAAAATTGGTTTATGATCTACTGGTGATGTTTTTTTATTGTGATAATGTTTAGATTGGTATAAATCTAAAGGTAATTTATTGAAAAAGAAAGGGTTAAAACACCCTTTCTTTTTATTTTTTTATTTATTTTATCTTCTGACGAAGGAATCACAGGGAC
>JAQNCM010000063.1 GCA_029237615.1 Mucilaginibacter sp. | reverse complement strand
TTCTAAGTACTCAGAGCGGGAATCGAACCCGCACTCCGTTTACGGGAACAGGATTTTAAGTCCTGCGTGTCTACCAGTTCCACCATCTGAGCAGGTGATTAACCTTTTAACAATAAATCCCTTCTTTTTGGAAGGGATTTGAGCGAAAGACGAGATTCGAACTCGCGACCCCGACCTTGGCAAGGTCGTGCTCTACCAACTGAGCTACTTTCGCTTATTTGTAAGATGTTTTGTTTAAGAACCATCTTTCGCGTTTGCGGAGTGCAAATATAGATAGAATTGAATATTCTGCAAGGAATTAATTCAAAAAAAATAAAAAATGTTATAAAACGTTGTCTTTCAAAACATCAGCAATCAGATCGTTCTCATATCCCCGGCTTAAAGCATACTGTTGTAATTTATACCGGCGTTTGTAAGGGTCTTTTTCGCTCACTGTGCCAGCTTTTTTAGTCAGCACCTTGTTTAGCATCTTCATATATTCGTCACCATCGATGGTTTGCAAGGCTTTTTTTATCAAAACATCCGGCACTTTTTTAAATTTTAGGCCCTGTTTTATTTTAACCTTCCCCCACCCTTTCTGTTTAAATTTACCCTGCGCATAAGCTTTTGAAAATCGCTCTTCGTTCAAAAAATTATCGCCAATCAATTCGGTAATAACATTTTCAACTACATTGCTATGTAATCCCCACTCATACAATTTATTCCTTACCTCCTGCTGCGAACGTTCCTGGTAAGCGCAATAATGTTCGGCTTTAGCCCGGGCAGTTTTCTCATCAAATATTTTAAGAGTTTTAGGGTGATCCATTGAAAACCAAAATTCGTTAAAATTCTTCTATTCGCAGAAATATAAGCAAATTCGCGTCATGCCCAGCAATCAATACTCCATAAAAGAAATTCAGCAGGTCATCAGTGCAGATGGCACTATTACAAAGGATTATACGATCAATACCCTACTGACAGATAGCCGCCGTATAAGTAATCCGTCTGAGGGCTTGTTTTTCGCCCTGAGCGGCCGGCGCAATGGTCATGAGTTTATTGCGGAAGCTTACGTGGCAGGTGTACGCAACTTTGTGGTAAAACAAGGCCCGGAAATAAACCTGCCCGAAGCTAATTTTTTAATTGTTGCCGATGTGCTTACCGCTTTACAAACGTTGGCCGCTTATCACCGCAGCCGTTTTAACCTGGAGGTAATAGGCATAACCGGCAGCAACGGTAAAACTATTGTTAAGGAATGGTTGTACCAGTTATTGTGTGCCGATAAAAACATTGTACGTAACCCAAAAAGCTATAACTCACAGATTGGCGTACCACTTTCGGTATGGCAGATCAACGATAAGAATAACCTGGGAATTTTCGAGGCCGGTATCTCTACCACCGGCGAAATGAAAAAGCTGGAGGCTATTATAAAACCGTCCATTGGCGTTTTAACTCATATTGGGCCTGCACATGATGAGGGTTTTGCGGACAGGAATCAAAAAGTGATAGAAAAACTGGTATTGTTTGATACCTGCAGGTTGCTGATACATAATTACGAACAACTGGTAGATTTTAAAGAGAGCATCCACGCGCAAAACTGTTTTTCATGGAGCACCACCTTTAAACAGGCCGATCTTTATGTTTTTAGCGAAACGGTGATCGCTAAAAATTTTTATTTGCGGGCAAAGCATAAGGGAAAGGAAATAGAATGTTTGATCCCCTTCCTGGATGAAGCGTCGATAGAAAACGCGATTGTTTGCTGGGCAACCATGCTCGCCCTTGGCTATAAACCCGTTGAAGCTGATAAACGGATTGAACGTTTAAATGCGGTAAGTATGCGCCTGGAGCTTAAAACAGGCATCAATGATTGTTCGGTGATCGATGATTCCTATAACTCAGACATCCAGTCGCTGGAGATAGCATTAAACTTTTTAAATCAGCAAAATCAGCATACAAAAAAAACGCTGATCTTATCGGATATATTCCAGTCGGGTTTGCAGCCGGATGTATTGTACCAGCAGGTTGCAGATATGATCAGCATAAAAAAGATTGACAAATTTATAGCGGTAGGTCCGGCGTTGACGGCTCACCAGGACTATTTTAACATTTCCGAAAAACATTTTTATCCGGACACGGATGACATGCTTCAGCATTTAAGGGCGCTCAACTTTAAAGAAGAGACCATCCTGATCAAAGGTTCGCGAAGCTTTGAATTTGAACGTATAAGCCGGGCGCTAGTGCAAAAGGCGCATGAAACAGTGTTGGAAATTAACCTGAACGCGCTGTTAAATAATCTCAATTTTTACCGCTCCAAATTAAAGCCGCGCGTTAAAATAATGGCGATGGTTAAAGCCTTTAGCTATGGAAGCGGCACGTTTGAAGTGGCTAATATGCTGCAATACAATAAGGTTGATTACCTGGCTGTTGCCTATATTGATGAGGGTGTTGCATTGCGGAAAACAGGCATTACTTTGCCAATAATGGTGCTCAATCCGGAAGCGTCCGCATTTGATAAGCTTGCAGAATACAATCTGGAACCGGTAATTTATAGCTTCGGCCTGTTTGACGATTATATCAAATACGCACGGGATAACAACGTATTAAATTACCCCGTTCACCTTAAAATTGACACCGGCATGCACCGCCTGGGCTTTGAAAAGTTTGAAGTAGAGACGTTATGCGATCTGTTAGAAGAAAATCCTTATGTGCAGGTGAGGTCAATTTTTTCGCACCTGGTTGCCAGTGAATCGGAGCTGCATGATGAATTTACGTTGAAGCAGATCATGAATTTTGAAAAAGCCGTTAAGCAAATAGAAAAAGCTTTGGGATATAAAGTGATCAAGCACCTATCCAATACCTCGGGCATTACACGCTGGCCAAATGCCCAGTATGATATGGTAAGGCTGGGCATCGGGCTCTATGGAATTGATGCGGCAATAAAGGTTACAGAAAATGGCTTGCAGCCTATTGCCAGCTTAAAAACCAGTATCTCCCAGGTAAAAAAAGTAAAGGCGCGCGAAACTGTCAGCTATAACCGGAGCGGCAGTTTGACCAAAGACGGAAAAATAGCGACCGTGCGTATCGGTTATGCCGACGGTTATCTGCGCGCTTTTGGCAATGGAGTGGGTAAAATGCTGGTAAAAGGCATATTGGTGCCAACCGTAGGTAATATTACCATGGATATGTGTATGCTGGATGTTAGCGGCATTGATGTAAGGGAAGGTGACGAAGTGATTGTGTTTAATGAGCAGTTGCGTATAGAGGAACTCGCCGCTCAAATCGGTACAATTCCGTACGAAATTTTAACTAATGTTTCGCAACGGGTAAAAAGAGTGTACTTTTATGAGTGAAAACCAAGATGAAAAAAATTGCCGGAATCTTACTTAATTATTTTGTTAAAGGGTTGTTGATCGTGGTGCCGGTGGGCGCTGCTTTTTTGTTGATTTTTTGGGCGGTAAGAGGCCTCGATAACGCGCTAAATCTAAGCGGTTTTCTTTGGACCGATACTAAAAGCGGGAAACCAGTTTATATACCCGGCCTGGGTATTTTGAATGTTTTGGTAGTGATTTTTATTGCCGGGATATTGGTTACCAATGTGGTTACTGAACCAATAAAACGCTGGTTTAACCGCTGGCTTAACCGTTTGCCAATATTTAAATTTTTATACTCGTCCATAAAAGATCTTACTGAAGCTTTTGTTGGAGAAGAAAAGAAATTTAACGAGCCTGTTTTAGTAGAAGTGAATGAGTTTGGATTAAAAAAAATTGGCTTCCTGGTTCAAAAAGATCTTTCAGTACTGAACCTCCCCGGAGAGGTTGCTGTATATTTTCCATATTCTTATTCATTTGCAGGGCAGGTAATTATCATCTCATCTGATAAGGTAAAACCAATTGACAAAAGCGCGGCGGATATGATGAAATTTGTTATATCAGGCGGCGTTAGCGGTTTAAATTAAGCCTTTTTAAAACTCCTTACCGCCAAAAAAGTACTGATAAGCATTAACACGGCCGCCAATAAGTACGGAGCCCCGGGAAAGTACAATCCCTGGTGTTTGTTAGTAAACTGGTAAAATATATAGCTGAATATAAGCGGGCCTATTATTACAGTGATACTGTTGATAATGGTAATTGCACCCTGCAGCTCCCCCTGTTCGTTTTGTTCTACTTTACTGGTGGTTAGTCCCTGTAATGCCGGCCCGGAAACCCCACCCAGGCAATAAGGAATGATATATAAATACATTAACCAGCCGCGGTT
The DNA here is from genome assembly GCA_029237615.1 of Mucilaginibacter sp. Taxonomy (GTDB): domain Bacteria; phylum Bacteroidota; class Bacteroidia; order Sphingobacteriales; family Sphingobacteriaceae; genus Mucilaginibacter. Next base: position 2,256 of record JAQNCM010000063.1, on the reverse strand, counting down.
AACAAAAGCGATCAGCGTAAGCCCAAGCGCATAGAATAACAGCCCGGCAATTATATTTTTATTCTGCCCAAACTTAGGAATCGTATACCTGATCAATCCGCCCTGGATAGCAACAAGCACCACCCCAATAAATATCCCCAGCGTACCTACGCTGCTCAATGTCCAGTCGAACTTTTCATATAAAAAGAAAGACAAGAGGTATTCGACTGCCTTTTGGCCAACGTAAACCAAGGTGATACATGCCAGCAGACTTGAAAGAGCCGGTTTGTTTATAAATATCCTTATCAACGAACCCAGCGGATTTGCACGTTTCCATTCAAATTTTCTTCTGTGTTCAGGAGCAAGGGATTCGGGCAATACGAAGAACCCATATAACGCGTTAGCCAAAGCAAATCCCGCTGCTGCCATAAATGGGATTTTAATATTGATAGCGCCAAGGTAAGCACCCAACGCAATGCCAACGATAAAACCAAAACCAGAAGCCGCTCCTATCATACCAAAATTTGCGGCTCTTTTATCACCGGTACTAATGTCGGCAATATAGGCGGTGGCTGTTGAGGTACTGGCCCCACTGATACCTGCAATGGTGCGCCCAACAAATAACCAGGCAATGGTTGGTGCAAAAGCCATAAACAAATAGTCGATGCCGAAGCCAAAAAGTGAAATCAATAAAACCGGCCTGCGGCCATACCTGTCGCTCAGGTTCCCCAAAATTGATGCAAAAATCAACTGCATAGATGCATAAACGGTTGTTAGCCAGCCATTGTACCTGGAAGCAGCGCTGACATCGATATGCCCCAATGATTGTAATAGCTTTGGCAATACAGGTATAATGATCCCTAAACCCAGCACATCAATAAAAATGGTTATAAAAATAAATCCGAGCGCTGCGGAAGTTTTAGTTTTTGCCATATTGTTTTGTAAAGGTTTTTTGCTGTAAAAAGTTTTAGATGTAGTTGTTTTTGTATTAGAGATTAGTGGTTGGAGGATAGGGGTTAGAGATTAGTTTGCGGTGCCTGGTTTTCCTTTGCAAGGTCTAGAAAATCAATCGCTGTTCCACCCCTAAAACTTCTTACCGCAAGGAGCGTGCTTAACAGCATCAGCACTGAACCTATTACAAACGGTGCGCCCGGAAATTGAAACGGAGCATCGGGCCTGGTAAAATAATAAAATGACCAGGTCATTAATAAAGGGCCAAAAATTGAGCTTAAGCTCATTAAGCTTGTTAAACCGCCCTGCAGTTCGCCCTGCGCATTCGCCGGCACATTTGAGCTCATATATCCCTGCAATGCAGGCCCGGCTATCCCGCCCAAACAATAAGGCGCCAAAATTGCAAACATCATCCAGCCTTTTGAGGCAAATGCAAACAATAGTAAACCAACGCTATAAAGCAGCAGGCCAATCCATATACTTCGTTTTTGTCCCAGCTTTGGTAATATAATTCTTATTAATCCACCCTGAACTAAAGCAATCATCAGCCCAACCATTCCCAATGAATAGCCTACCATTGCTTCGTTCCAATTAAATTTCCCGATGGTATAAAATGTCCAGATGCTTTGAACAGCCTGGGCGGCAAAGTATACCAAAAAAAGCGAGAGGGCTAAACCAATCACCTCTTTGTATTTGCTTAATTGTATAAGTGAACCCACAGGATTTGCCCTTTTAAGATTAAGCGGCCTGCGGTTTTCTTTGGCTAATGATTCGGGCAAAACGAAATAACCATAAATAACATTTAAAAAAGCGAGGCCTGCTGCAGCCAAAAAAGGATATTGAACATTGTATCTTCCCAAAATCCCCCCAATAACCGGCCCTATAATAAAACCGAGTCCAAAGGCCACGCCTATTAATCCAAAATTGGCGGCGCGCTTTTCTGGTGCGCTGATATCGGCTATGTAAGCTGACGCCGTTGTAAAACTTGCCCCGGTGATCCCTGCAATTATACGCCCGATAAATAACCAGCCTATGGAGGGCGCGAAGGCTAAAAAAAGATAATCGATCCCAAACCCAAGTAATGAAAATAACAATACCGGTCTGCGGCCAAACCGGTCGCTTAAATTACCTATAAGGGGCGAGAACAAAAATTGCATGGATGCGTAGGCGGCAGTTAACCAGCCTGCGTAACTGGATGCCCGGCTTATATTGCCATGGATAAGATGCTCAATAAGTTTTGGTAATACCGGTATAATAATGGCGAGTCCCATTACATCAATTAATAACGTGGCGAAAATAAAGCCTAGTGCAGCCTGGCCTTTAGGT
>JAQNCM010000048.1 GCA_029237615.1 Mucilaginibacter sp. | reverse complement strand
GCCCGCTTTCGGCATTTAAATAATTCCGCTGGGAAGAGTAATATCCTGGCAAAGCGAAGGTTTGTGTGGCTCCTACACGGCTATCATTAATACTGCTGTTAATCTTCCCGACATCAAAATTAACCTGCGTTTTTGGGATGTCATAAGCACTGCCAATGTTTGCTTTGGCAGCTAAAACCTGATTTTGAGCCGCCTTTAGCGATGTGTTATTTGCCAGCGACTGGCTAACGGCCTCGTTTACCGAAATTGGATTACCCACAGGTGTTTGCCCATGAACAGATAGCGCACTTAATAAAAGGATAATGCCGGCGACAACCGCTTTTTTTCTTTTTTTAGCAGCACCAGGCTTTACAGCAAATTGTTTATATAAGGCAGGTAATACCACCAGGGTTAATAAGGTTGCCGTGATTAATCCACCGATTACAACAGTGGCCAGCGGACGCTGCACTTCAGCACCCGCATGTGTGGAAATAGCCATCGGGAAGAAGCCCAGGGAAGCAACTGTTGCCGTCATTAATACCGGTCTCAGTCGGTTTGATGTACCTTGCCTTATGCGTTCGTCCGTATCCCCGACACCCTCCTTTTTTAAACGGTTAAACTCGCTGATAAGCACAATTCCGTTTAAAACTGCTACACCAAACAGGGCAATAAAGCCGATACCAGCCGAAATGCTGAATGACATGCCCCTCATCCAGAGCGCAAATACCCCTCCTGTAGCTGCAAGCGGAATAGCCGAGAAAACTATAAGAGCCTCTCTGAATTGATTAAAGGCAAAATACAATAATATAAATATAAAAAACAGCGATGCCGGGACAGCTATTGCAAGGCGTTGTTTGGCCGAATTCAGGTTTTCAAACTGGCCGCCATACTCCACGTGGTACCCTGCAGGCAATTTTAATTTTTGCTGAACCTGGATCTGAAGGTCTCTTACCACACTCTCAACATCTCGCCCGCGGACATTAAAGGAAACTGAGATACGGCGCTGACCATTTTCACGCTGTATCTGGTTGGGGCCGTCTTTTATGCCAATTGTAGCTAACTGGTTCAAAGGCACCTGCTGGCCGCCAGGGGTATTTATTAATAAATTGCCAATGTTATTTAAATTGGCGCGCGCTGTATCAGCAATGCGCAATACCACATCAAACTGCTTTTCTTCTTCGTAAATGTTGCCTGCTTTGATGCCTGCAAAAGTGGCATTGATAATATGATTAACCTGGCTGATGTTTACATTGTACTGTGACAGCGCTGCCCTGTTATACTGCACTACAATTTGAGGAAGACCGGTAATTTTCTCTGTATACAAATCTGCTGCACCTTTTACCTTGCTTACCAGTCCGCTTAAGCGGGCCGATAAACTGGATAGCTGCTGCAGGTCATCTCCGAATATTTTTACCACTACGTCCTGTTTGGCGCCTGATATGAGTTCGTTAAAGCGCATTTGTACGGGATACTCAAATCCAACGTTCAATCCGGGAATCTGCGCCAGACGCTTGCCAATTGTGTCCTCCAGGGTGGGATAGTCATGCGCCGTTGTCCAGGTGGATTTGTCATTCAGCGTAATAAAAACATCACATTGTTCCAGCGACATTGGGTCGGTCGGAATCTCTGCCGAACCAATGCGACAGGTTACCTGCTGCACCTCGGGAAAGCGTTTAAGTTCTTTACCGGCCATTTCCATCCCTTTTATCGTTTGAGTCAATGACGTGCCCGGCAAAAAGCGTGCATCGAGTGCAAAATCGCCTTCCTCCAGCTGAGGTATAAATTCGCCGCCCAGGCCCTTGAAAATAAAATAGGCCGAACCGAATAAAAGCACCGCTATCAGAATGACGCTTTTGGGGTGGGCGATCGCTTTGTTTAACAGTGGGGCGTATCTTTTTTGTATGGCTGCCATCATTTTGTCTGAAAAGCCATTTTTTTTCTCGACCTTTTTTTTCATGGTCAGTGCAGTCATCATAGGAACATAAGTAAGCGACAGCACAAATGCTCCCAGCAACGCAAATGCCACCGTCTCGGCCATCGGGCGGAACATTTTACCCTCTATGCCTTGCAGGCTTAAAATAGGCAGGTAAACCACCAGGATGATCACCTGTCCAAAAATGGCCGCATTCATCAGCCGTGATGCCGAATTTTTCACTTCACCATCGACATCATCCTGCGAAAACTCCGTCCCGGTATGTTTATTGATCTTGTCCTTAAAACGGTGCATCACGCCTTCAACAATGATTACGGCTCCGTCAACAATCAAACCAAAATCGAGCGCGCCCAGGCTCATCAAATTAGCCGATACATGGAACATATTCATAATAATAAGCGCGAAGAGCATGGCTAGCGGAATAACCGAGGCCACCACCAAACCGGAGCGCAAATTGCCCAGAAAAAGCACGAGTACAAATATCACGATCAGTGCACCTTCGATGAGGTTACGCTTTACTGTTGATATCGAATTGCCAACCATTTTACTCCGCTCATAATAGGGTAATATAGTAACACCTTCGGGCAGGCGTTTTTTAATCTCTTCAATGCGGAGCTTCACCTGCTTAACTACCTCCATGGCATTGGCACCCTTCAGCATCAATACTACAGCACCGGACACCTCGCCATACTTGTTATTGTACATTGCACCGAAACGCAGTGCATTACCTTCTGTTACATTAGCTACATCGCCCAACCTTAGCGGTATGCCTTTAACATTTTTTACCGGCATCCCGCGCAAATCTGCCAATGATGCTGCCATTCCTTCGGTACGGATATAATATGCATTCGGACCGTTTTCTATATACGCGCCCCCGGTGTTTTCATTATTTTGCTGTACTGCATTATACAGTTCATCAAGTGTGATGCCTAAACTTTTAATACGGGCAGGGTCAATTATTACTTCGTACTGCTTTAGTTTACCGCCAAGGCTGCTTACATCAGCAACTCCCGGCACGCCGAGTAACTGCCGCCTTACTATCCATTCCTGCATGGTGCGCAGTTCTGTAAGGGTATATTTATTTTCATACCCGGCTTTTGGCACAACATAATACTGGTAAACCTCGCCAAGGCCCGTAGTTACAGGCCCCATGTCAGGTTCCCCTATCCCGGGAGGGATCATCGTCTTTAACTGGCTTAGTCTTTCGCTAACCTGTTGCCTTGCCCTGGCAATATCAATATTATCATCAAAAACTACTGTAACATTAGAAAGGCCAAAGCGCGAAACAGAGCGCATTTCCTTAAGATCCGGCAATGATGCCATCAGGCGCTCGGTTGGCGCAGTAATTAGTCGCTCTACTTCCGGCGCCGCCAGCGATGGCGAAACGGTTATAATGAGCACTTGATTATTAGTAATATCAGGAACCGCATCCACAGGCAACTGGGTGGCGGAATAAATGCCACCAGCTACCATGAGCAATACAAGCAAGCCCACAATAAGCTTGTTCCTGACCGAAAATTCTATTATACGGTCAATCATATTAATTCGCTTAACAATAATTCATAATAGCTGTTCAATAAACAGCTCCAATAAAATCAGTGGTACTTAAGCTAATTTTGGCGGTTGGAAAATTTTATTTATAACCGAACAGGCATAGGCGTTCGGCGGATAAAGGATTTTGATATTGTTGCAAGAAGAAATACTGGTATTTATTTTTATAAATGCAGGCGGCAACGACAATTGGATAGTTAAAAAATGATTGTCAATGGCTTTAAAAGGTAACTGCATATCCTGGGCATAATCGGCGTCGATAACTGTTTTATCGATATAATGCATTTTTATAAATCCATAGACGGTTGTTTCCGGATACAATTTTTTGTGCTGGAAAAAATGAACAAATAACAGCGGCGCTTTAAATACCTCCCCCAGCTGGGTACTTTGAGCCAGGAAAAAAATTAATAAAAGTCTCGCTATCTTAATCCGCATATGCACAAGGGCATTAATGTTTACTACCTTTAAAAACTGGGTTTTGTAAGCTCAAATTTAGAAAAATTAGTTGTTACTAAACTTATCAATAAAAAAATGACAGGAATATTAGTTTTAGCCCTAAACAAGTATTATTCCCATCCGCATAACAGTTTTTTATCTTTGATATTTAAATTTTCCTTGAATATTAAATATCTATAATGCGCCCTTCCAGCAATAAACACAGCAAATCTGAATAATTTTTGGAATTCGCTGCAAGTGAATGCACAACAAGCTTCAGGTTAAGAGATATCAGTTTTGCGGGTAGTCGCCGGTTAGATATAAGTATCCAAAGTTATAAGTCGGGGGGAGTGAGATGGCACCTGGCACGTTTAACAAAATATTTCTGGTATCGCATTAAGTCATGATGCTTTTTATTGCGGCCATTTTTCACAGTTTGGAACTTTTGGAGTATGGAGTTTAAAATCATTTTCTGCTAAGCGATGGCGGTTGCCGGGACTGAAGTAGAAAGCCATAGTACCGCATCGCCCAGGTCATCATTTTGCGTAATGTCGGGATCAATTGTAATGCCATTCACAGTCTTTTCGGTCTTTTGTATTAACTGAAATCCGCGCGTAGCTACCTGCGGTCCATTATAAGCCCGCCAATAATGCTGGAAAGAAGTATCGTTATACAACTGCTGGTCTGTGAGTATCACACCATAACCTACATAAAGGCCGGGTGTGTACCCGGCTGTATGTACCGCATAATACCAGGCCTGGCAATAGGCTACCACATCTGCTGCAGCGGTGTGGCGAGCTACCTCTTCAAGGTCGCACCAGATATTCATCCCATGAGGCAGTCCTACTACTTGATTTGCGTAACTGGCGGCATAATTTCCGTAAACAGTTCCCAGGTTTGTATTGGGTACCCAACCCGGAAGTGCCACATGCTGCACGGCCATAAGAGCCAGACCCGCATTCAAGATATCTAAAGCTTCTGCATTGGTGAGGTTGTTCCTGATAAGATTTGCCGTACGCGGGATATAACGGATACAAAAATCATATCCTGCATTTTTTAAAATCAGCGCCTGGGCAGCAGACAAGGGTGAATTTACATCGAATCCCGATAAACCGGCAGGCGCCTGTTGCACAGTGCCAGGAAGGGTGATATTTGCCATAATGATAAAGTTTAGTTTAATTGGTCAATCCTATTGGATTGTGTAAACTAACTTACGAACAATACTTCAATATTCCTATCTATTAAACTACTTTAATTTAATTCCGCGTGGTACGATTGTTTTGCAGTCGATTAAGAAAGTTTGGAACCAATTGCTCTTTTCGTTGTATAACTTATATATCTAAAAATATAAATCATGGAAAAATTTGCATTATTAGCAAGGGTGGAGGCGAAACCCGGTAAAGAAAACGAGGTGCTGGCTTTTTTGAAAAGCGCTTTGCCATTGGCGAAAGCAGAACCCGATACGGTAAGATGGTACGCTTTGCAATTAGGACCTTCAACGTTTGGTATATTCGATACATTCGAAACCGAACAAGGCAGGCAGGCTCACCTGAACGGCGAAATAGCCAAAGCCCTGATGGCAAATGCAGCTGCGCTTTTAGCCAAAGATCCTGTTATTGAAAAAGTAGAACTCTTAGCTATAAAATAAATGTGTTAATTAAATCGGATTGGCAAAAAAAGTCAAAAGCCTTAAATCGAAAAATTTGAGGCTTTTTATTTATTCAACTTCATATTTGAGTATTTTTATATTTTTGTTGTAAGTAATTGTATATAAATTAATACTATCCGGTTCACCTTATCATAGCCAAAATGATTTATTACACGCAACTTATTTTTGTAAAGCCGGGATGCGAGCAAGAATTCCATGCTTTCGAAGAAAAAGTGTTACCGTTGTTGAAGGGACATAATGGGGACCTGGTTTATCGCATAAGGCCCGATAAAAGTGCATTTGTTGAAAGCAGCCGCGAATTGCCCTATGAGATCCATTTAGTAACTTTTGGCAGCAAAGCTGATTTTGAGGGTTATAAAAATGATCCGAAGCGCTTAGATTTTATTGAAATGAAAAACAATTCGGTGGAAAAGATAATTTTGATTGAAGGTTTCGAATTGTGAGTCTTGACATATAAAGACGCTTTGCCTTCATAACCAATTTCAAATCAACATAAAAGTTCGGCATCCCGCCTGTTCCCACTACCTTGGTTAAATCAAAAGCCTGAGCTCGAAAATCCTGAGACTTTTTTGTTCTGACAGCCCCAATAGATCAAACCACGCAAGGTTTAAAAAAATGGGACTGTATTGATATTTTCCTTCTACGACATATCAAATTTTATTAATTACCATACACTGCTGCTTTCAATCGTATACAGTAACGCTACAGCTAAAATACTGCCTCAATTGATGAGCAGCCACTCCCCTTGAATAACTTCCTGCATGTTAACAAGTTAATTTTTAATTAAAATATTAACCCTGCTGGCATGGCAATTAAGGAACATATAGTGATCAATAAAATTACAAACTTAAATTTATTAAAATGGCAACTAATCAAAAAACACAGGGAGGCCGGGACGGCAAAAATGAAAAAGGCCAGGGAAGCCAACAGGAAAACCGGGGCAAAAAACAGGAGGACCAAAACAGCCGTGAAAACCGCGGTAACAGACAGGAAACCCAGGAAAACAGCCAGGAAAACCAAAACCGGGGTAACAGCCAGGAAACCCAGGGAAATAGCAACGATAGTTCTAACAGAGGCTTCGCTGCTATGGATGATGAAAAGCAACGCGAAATCTCCAGCAAGGGCGGCAAAGCAGCACATGAGTCTGGTAAAGCTCATGAGTTCACCTCTGAAGAAGCCAGGGAAGCCGGTCGTAAAGGCGGCCAGCATTAACATTTTAGTAATGAAGCTGCCTCAAAGAGACGGCTTCATTATTTCATTTAATTCTTTTTTATACCTGTAAATACTGATGGTCAGGATAATTCCCGGATCAGCATTTCTGCTGCAGCGTCAATTGTTTGATGAATGACTTCTTCGCAGGAACCTTTAAACACCTTCCGCAAACTTACCAACCGGCCCCGGACCAACGCAGATACAAACATGGTTCCAACGGGCTTTTCGGGGGTTTCACTGCCGCCCGGTGTAGTCAAACCAGTAACTGCCACATGAATATCGGCTGGGATCAAGTTGTTTAGGCGTTTCGCGAGTTCGTCCGTAACTTCCTGCGATTCGGGCGTAAACTGCTCAATAATCGAATGTGGTACTTTTAACAGTGTTTCTTTTAAAGAAGCGTCGTAACAGGCAATACCGCCTTTAAGCACCTGCCCGGATTCAGGCGCAAGGGCAAACTCAGAGCACAACCAGCCGGCCGTGGCACTTTCGGCAAAAGCTATTGTAAGCTTTTGATCAGCTATTAATTTGCTACATGCTAATATTTTACTTTCTGCCATAATTATTTTTTGCAAGAGCTGTAATATTTCTACAGTACATTATTTAATTAAAAAGAAACATTTTATAAAGGCAATATGTTTCCTTTTTAACAACAAACAAACAGACGACATGAAAAAACTAATCACACTCTTGTTTATGATGGGCGCATTAAGTACCTATGCCCAAACATCGTCAGTCAGTCCGGATACGGCTACTACCAACTTTATAACTGAAGCAGCTAAAGGGGGCATGACGGAGGTTAGCGCAGGCAAACTCGCGATCAGCAAAGGAAACAACGCATCGGTAAAGGCTTTCGGAGCGAGGATGGTGAAGGATCACAGCAAGGCAAATATCGAGCTGATGCAAATCGTGAGATCCAGAGGCTGGCATCTATCTTCGCTTTCTTCCTTAAACACTACCCCGGATGCCATGCTGACCGAAAGCAGCGGTGCTGACTTTGATAAAAACTATGTAACCATGATGGTGCAGGACCATAAAAAAACCGTGGCTTTATTTCAAACGGCTTCGATGAACGCACCAGATCCGGCTATTAAAGCTTTTGCTTCAAAAACGTTGCCCACATTGCAACAGCATCTTGCCAGCATCCAGGCCATAGCCACACAGATGGGCATTGCTTATTGACGAGGTGGGTTGAGCTGCGGTATGGAGTATTTTTGGCCTTTAGAAAGGATGCTGACATTCAATCCCGTGGTGGTGATCGGAATGCCATGCGTTTGACCGGTAATATTTATTTTAAAATAAACATTCACTTATTTGTCAGACCCTGGCTCTTCGCCTTCCACGGGTTGCTGCTTTTTATTGGTCACAGCAACTACCGGGAAGACATTAGGTTTATCATTTAAACTCACATTGCATTTAATTTCGCTTGCTATATATATACAATGAGATTGGGTGAACAGGTTTTAAAGTTGTTAAACAAAAAATACGAACCATCTACCATGGTTGAAGCCACGTTCGGGCGCTATGACCTCGCTTTTAAAACCGACGAATCAGGCCGGCCGGTGCTACTGTTTATCGGAAAAAAAGAAGCGGATGGCAAAATAAAGGGAGAACGCTTTTCAAGAAGAACAGTAACCGATAAAAACGGAGATGTGATTAAAGATCATTGGGACCATAAGAAATAAGAAACAAGCAACCTTTTCCAATTGCGTTTTCCCCGAATAAAAGTATATTTACGATTCAGGTTCCGTTCGTTTACCACGCCGGATCATCAACCAATTATTGCCTTTATCCAATTATGCTTATTTAACCTGTCAATGACTAAAACTCCTGCGTATCTTGAATCAAAAAGCCATTACGAAATTCTGGACGGACTGCGCGGCGTAGCTGCTCTTTTGGTAGTAGCTTTTCATGTTTTTGAAACTTATTCCGGTAATCGTTTCAACCAGTTTATTAATCATGGCTACCTGGCGGTAGATTTCTTTTTTCTGTTATCAGGTTTTGTGGTAGCTTATGCTTATGACGACCGCTGGGGAAAAATGACGCAGTGGGATTTTTACAAACGGCGCCTTATCCGTTTGCAGCCAATGGTTATTATGGGCAGTCTAATTGGCGCTGCGCTTTTTTACTTTCAAAGCGGTTCAACGTTTCCGCTTATCAGCGCAACGCCAGTGTGGAAAATGCTGCTGGTTATGGTTGTTGGATTTACACTGGTACCCTTGCTCCCATCGATGGATATCCGCGGCTGGACCGAAATGCACCCGCTTAACGGCCCGGCGTGGTCGTTATTTTTCGAATACATCGCTAATATTATGTATGCGTTGTTTATCCGTAAATTTTCTAATACGATGCTGGCCATATTTGTAATATTATCAGCCTGCTTATTGATCCATTATGAGGTAGCGGGCCCCCAGGGCGATGTTATAGGGGGATGGAGTATTGATAAGACGCAACTCAATATCGGCTTCACCCGTTTGCTTTACCCCTTTTTTGCAGGTGTTTTGCTTTCGCGTTTGGGCAAACTGATCTATGTTAAACATGCCTTTTTGGTTTGCAGCCTGCTGGTCGCTGTTGTCCTGTTTGTTCCAAGGATTGGCGGCAGCGAGCACCTTTGGATGAACGGCCTGTATGAATCGTTCTGTATCATCGTTATTTTTCCTTTAATTGTTTCCATAGGCGCAGGCGGCATCCTGGTTGGAAAATTACCCATCAAAATATGCAGGTTTTTGGGTGGTATCTCCTATCCGCTTTATATTACGCATTATCCGTTGATCTATATTTATATTGCCTGGGTAGCAAACAATAAAGTGCCGAAAGAGCAGGGACTTCCCGTTGGTTTGCTGCTGTTTATTGTGAGCATCGCCATTGCTTATGCCTGCCTTAAACTTTATGATGAGCCTGTGCGGGAATGGCTGAGAAAGCGCTTTTTGGTGAAAAAATCCTGATAATCCGGACAGTATGAAGCGGTTACAGGATCGGCCTTACCAGTTGATACCATTCATTATTCAACTGCTTTGTTAGGGTCATGTTCTACAGCTAATAAGCCATCACCTTCAATTAAAAAGAAGACGATAGCCAGGAGAACAAACAACGATAACCAAAACTCGGAATAAGGTTTCAATATATTTTGCCGCAGGTTTACCAAAAGTACAGCACCTATCAGCGGCGGCAAATTCAACAGGCAGAATAAACGGGTACGTATATCTAAGGCAATACAAACGCCGCCAAGAAGATGCAAGATAATGATAAACTGGGCAATCAGCGTAATTGAAACAGAGGTGCCTATTTGATCAGTTAACCCGGAAACTCTCAGGAAATCGGCCAGGACATCCAGGTTCGATATAAACGCTATTCCTTTCCAAATAAGTATCAAGCCAAGCGCAATCCTAAGAAAGCCCAGCCATTTTGGGTGGTGATTACCCCAAACTCTTATTTTTTCCAGCATTTTCATAGTCTTGCGTTTAACCTGGAATTATTAATTAAATATAGCGCTTTTTCAGGAAAATTTCATTTTCAACATATTTATTTTGCCCGCATTAGGCATTCTTACCCATATGTCGTTGTACCTAATTGCAAGACATTGATTACAAGGTGGATACTACAACAATATTAAACTGCATCTGATAAGGAAGTAAACGTAAATTCCCTGATCCGCATTGGCGGGATGAGTGCACTTTGGAATGATTCACCACTCACCGTACGCTCCGGCTTGCCTAATGCATCCAGGTTGTTGAGCATTATCACGGGGCTTTCATTAAAACGCATATTCTTTATCGGGAATTTAATCTGTCCGTTTTCTATATAAAAAGTACCGTCGCGTGTTAACCCTGTGTAGAGCAACGTCTGCGGATCAACCGGGCGTATATACCATAAGCGGGTAACGAGTATCCCTTTTTCAGTGCCTTTTATTAAATCTTCCAAACTGGCGTTGGTACCCTCCATAATGATGCTATCAGGTGTAGGCACCCCCTTTACTCCTTGCTTTTGCGCCCAATACCTGGAATAAGTAAGGTTCTTTAGTACCCCTTTTTCAATCCAGTACAGTTTTTCCTGCGGCCGTCCGTCACCCGCCCAGCTGCTGGTTGGCAATTCGGGGTTAGCCGGATCAGAGTAAATGTTAACACGATCGTCCACTAATTTTTCACCGAGCCTGGTTTTTCCTTCGGCTTTGCTTAAAAAACTACGGCCTTCGTCTGCGGTTCGCGCATCCAAACCACCATACAACTGCTCCAATAATACAATACCGGCCGCGGGTTCTAATATCACGGTATATTTACCCGGTTCAATTGCCCTGGCACCTGAAGAGCGTGTGGCCTTTTGCGCTGCTATTTTGGTAAACGCCAGGGTATCCAATTTGCTTACCTGGTTATAATCTTTTGTTGAATAGCCCGAACCCTGCCCGTCTTCTGTACGCAGCGTAATAGAAAAGCTGGCGTCGGTAGCGTTATGGTAGGCAAATAACCCGTGCGAATTCATCATTGATGAAAACGAGCTGCTGTTTTGCAAAAAACCTGCGGCAGTCAGTTTATTGTCTTTTGCAATTTTCAAACTCTCACTAACCTTATCTGTCCGCATGGCGGGTGTTATGGCGGCTGTTGCCGGATCATAGCCATTTGACGGCGAGCTATAAGTCTGGGGACTTAAAAAGGATACGAATTCCGGATTTTCGGGAGCAAATTTCGCCAGGTTTTCTGAAAGCCGCACCGCTTTTTCTATGGATGCATCATCATATTCGTTGGTAGTTACGATCCCTAATCTTTTGCCATAGGCTGATGAGATTACCATACTTGTTTGCCCGATAGCACCGCTGGTAGAAACCGAATTGCGTGCGTAACGGATATTCGCCGAGTCAGAACCGCTCAGGTTAATTTCACACTCATCGGCTTTTGAATAACCGAGTGCTTTTTTCATTATTGTGCGGCAATCCTCTTCGCTTAAAATAGCCATAGTTCTTTAAATTTTTCTTGCTGTATTAATAACGTTAATTCCTTTAAAATGCGTGGTTGCGGATCCGTGCGACACGGCGCTTACCTGTTCAGGCTGTCCTTTGCCATCAAAGAATGATCCGCCTAAGCGGTAATCACTCTTATCACATACCGCGTTGCACGAGTTCCAAAATTCCTGCGTATTGGATTGATAGGCCACATCATTAAGCATGCCTACAATTTTTCCATTCTTTATTTCGTAATAAAGCTGTCCGCTAAACTGGAAATTGTACCGTTGCTGATCGATGGAGAAAGAACTATCGCCAACAATGTAAATTCCCTTTTCAATATTTTTTATCATATCTGCAGGCACCAAAGGTGTTTTCCCCGGCTGCAAAGAAACATTAGGCATCCGCTGAAACTGCACGTCGCTCCAGCTATCTGCATAGCAGCAGCCCTGCGATTCTTTAAGACCAATGATGTGGGCCTGGTCGCGTATGGCCTGATAATTTACCAGGATACCATCCTTAATAATATCCCATTTTTTTGCCTCAACACCCTCGTCGTCATACCCAACGGCACCTAACGAACCAGGCTGCGTTTTATCAGCAACAATGTTTACATTTTTATTGCCAAAATTAAAGTTGCCGGCTTTCCATTTATCCAGCGTCAAAAAGCTGGTTCCGGCGAAGTTGGCTTCGTAACCCAACACACGGTCAAGCTCTGAAGGATGCCCAACCGACTCATGTATGGTAAGCCACAAATGGGTGGGATCAAGCACTAAATCGTATTTACCGGCTTCAACCGACTTTGCTTTGAGCTTTTCCGCAGCCTGCGGGGCGGCTACTTTTGCATCTTCCAGCATATCATAGCTGTCACGGTATAAGGTGGTAATGCCTTTGATCTTGTCGGCTTCCTTTGGCATAAGATATTCATATCCCATCCCCCTGGGGGCGCTGAGCGATTGCCTGGTTACAAATTTCCCGGTTTTCTGATCTATTTTGGTTACCTCGAATAAAGGCCATATGCGGTGTATATCCTGGTCTATGTACGATCCGTCTGTTGAGGCGAAATACTTTTGTTCATTCACCAAAAAGATGATGGAATTTACATAATTGGCGCCGCCTTTCAAAGCTGCATCATTTACCGATAAAAGCAGGTCTGTTTTATCTTTTACGGGCACCTCAAAAGCATTTTTTACAATCGGGGTTTTCCAGCTCACCTCGCCATAACCTTTTTGCGGTATCAGCTGCACTGGCTCGCTTTGTATCCTTGCGTTCTCTTTAGCTATAGCCACTGCTGTATAAGCAGCATTAGCAATACTGTCTTTATCCAGCTTATCGGTAGCGGCAAAGCCCCAGCAGCCATTGGCAATTACCCTGATACCCATTCCGTAAGATTCGGTGTCAACAATGTTTTCCACCTTGTTTTCGCGGGTAACCACATATTGATTTAAATAGCGGCCAATACGCACATCGGTATAGGTGGCACCTTTTGATCTTGCCGCATTCAGTGCTACATCGGCCATTTGCTTTTTCATGGCGGTATCCACACTCCGCATCGCATTACCCTGAATTATTGGCGAACCGAAAACTGGTACCCGGTTAAGCATAGTTGCGCCAAAGCCCATGCCTGTTAAATAAAGGAAGTCTTTTCTTTTCAAAACGATTCAGTGTTAGTTTTTAAATATAATTAAATTCCGGCAAATTAAAATAGGCTGCTCCGTTTTTCTCAATCTTACAACGAGTGCTTAAAACTTATTGCGCATTTGCTTTGCGACTGCGCGGGCAATACAATCGCTAAACCATGTTAAGCACTCGTCGCAGACGAGCGCAAGAAGATCTAAAATGTGGCAAGCATACCACTTGCAAAGGCCTGTGCTAATCGGGTTATTGGTTGGTTAGCCGCAAGCTTAAAATATTTTAGTACTTAGATGGGCTGCGCTAAACCTCGGCCGGTTTGGATTCTTACCACCATCTCCCGCAACAAAAGTGCTTAAGCGGGGCATGAGCATCATATAATTTGTTTTGTTTTTTATATTTGGAGAATATTACCAACCTTATTTATCAATGCAAAAAAGTATTTTATGTATTATTTTGAGTTTGCTGTTGCTTCAAACAGCAAAAGCCGAAAACCCCGATACAATAACAGTTTATTTAACCAAAGCCGGGAAAAAAGCAATCACTAAAGACAGTTCCGATTACTACCGGATCATTTTGCCGCCCGATAGCAATATTGATAAAGACTTGTATAGGGTTTACGAGTATTATCCTGATGGCAGCCGTAAAACGATTGCTACTTCATTCACAAAATCAGGCAATTTAGTTTTTGACGGCACCTCTATTACTTTTTTCAATAACGGAAAACGCTGTAGTACTGTCCAGTTTAAAAATGGACGGCCAAAAGGACCATTAACCTTTTATTACCCCAACGGAGCATTGTACAGTATTTTTAAATTTGATGATCTGAGCAATGGATACTATGACGGATATTACAATAATTTTTTAAGCAATTCAAATTACAATTACAGACTTAATGTAGTTGAACTTCGTGATTCAACCGGGAAAGTATTGGCAATCAAAGGCACCGGGCATGTTCTTATTTTTGATGACGATTTTAAAAAGGTTACGATTGAAGGAGACATACACAACTACAAAAAAGAAGGGGAATGGAAGGGTCTGATTGCCGATTCTGGTACATATACCTGTATTTATCATAGAGATGAGCTTAAATCAGGCATCAGCTATATGAAATCCGGCAACCATTATACGTTTAAAGAAATGGCTACGAACGCGGTATTCAGCGATGGATTGGCCGCATTTCAAACGTTTATAAAAAGAAATTTACAGTATCCTGAGTCGGCAAAAAAACACAAGGCAACAGGCACCGTAGTAGTTGGCTTTTGTGTGGAAACAAACGGCACCGTATCTGATGTAAAAATTCTTAAAGGTGTGATAAAGAGTTTAGATGAGGAAGCTTTGCGGGTTATAAGCCTGTCGCCCTTATGGATCCCGGCATCTAACTATGGCGTTCCCTTACGCTCATGTGGCTCGGTCCGGGTCGATTTTTATTATAATATGTGATTTACTAAGAGGTTTTGAGAAAGTCCTACGTTGAAAGCTATACCTGTTGTGGCATGAGGAGTACGAAGCAATCGTGGCGCAGTACACGATTGCCTCTGTGCCTGTTGGCGAAATGCAATTGACAATTGTATCAAAATTTACACTTATAACCCTTATGAATTCGCGTACGCTGCTGCAAATTCTTTTGCAAAGTCTTTCAATTTAATTGGGCTTAACGCAGGCTTGTGTTTATCGTAATCTACAGCCATTTCTCCGCTTGCTATGCCCGTACCCATTTCCACATAGTTTTCTGCGACATCCCGTGGCAAACCTGCCTGCAGCATGCCGTTAAGGGTGTCTTCATCTTTAAATTTAACCCATTGCAGATCCGGTTTTCCGATGGCGTTACCAAGCACTTTTGCAACTTCGTTGGTATTGGGTTCGTCACCTGCAATATAACGGATGCTTTTCCCATTAAAATCAAGTTTCAATAATTCTTCAGCTGCAACCGCGGCTATATCATTCGGGTGCACCATTGGTATGGTTACGTCGCCATAGTTACCGCCTATAATACCCATGTGTTTGACCATGCCTATGTTTCCTAACAGATTATAATAAAAATAAGCAGGTCGAAGATGCCGCACATCAATCCCCTCAAGTGCATTTAATTCTTGTTCAACAAAATAAAGACCGCTTACCGGTCCGCAGCCTTTTGGCATATGTGCGCCTATACTGCTTAAATTCACCACCTTTTTTATGCCTGCTGCTGTTATGGCCGCCGCATAGTTTTTACCAATGCTGTGGATGTATGCTTTCCAGTCTTTTGCATCCCATTTTGGCGGTACCATGGTATAAATGGCATCGGCCCCTGCAAATGTTTTGGTGAGAAAGGCAACATCTTCCACAGAACCTATCGAAGCTTTTGCGCCTAAATCTTCAATTTGTTTTACTTTATCATCATTGCTGCTGATTATGGTAACATTATGGCCTGCTTTAATGAGTTGCTCACTAAGCGGTTTACTGATATGGCCGGTTGAGCCTGTTATAACGTATTTCATATTTTTTGTTTTTATTTGAAACAAAGGTATATTAGCACTTACTTTTCTACAAGTACTAACCAAAAAGTAGGTATAAAAATGTATACAGTTAAAGAAACATCAACAAACCAATTAAATAAAAGTGTTGCCACAGAA
>JAQNCM010000689.1 GCA_029237615.1 Mucilaginibacter sp. | reverse complement strand
GATCCCTGGCTTGGCGCCCTGGCTGAGCTTCAGCGACACGCATTTGATCGCCTCGTGCGAGGCCGTGTCGCGGAACTGCTCCTCGTCGAAGCCTCCGTCGTGGGCGCGCGCGCCGAAGTACCCGGTGCCGATCTCCCACACTACGTCGCCGCCCTGCAGGTGGTAGCGGGTCAGTCCTCCCTCGCCGGTGTCGTGGGCGAAGCCGCCCTTGGCGGCGCCGCGGTTGAGCGCCGTCAGTGCCGCGCCGGACAGCGCGCCGAAGCTCATCGCCGAGACGTTGAGCAGCGCCATCTCGTACGGCCGGGTGCAGTCGGGCCCGCCGATCCGCACCCGCGCCGGCTCCTTCGGCGGATCGAACGAGTGCGCCGAGTGGAGCAGCCACTCGTAGCCGGGTGCGGCCACGTCGCGCTCGGTGCCGTAGGCCTGCTCGTCCTTGACCCCCTTGGCTCGCTCGTAGATCGCCGTCCGCGTGTCGCGGTCGAACGGGCGCCCGTCGGTGTTGCGCTCGATGAAGTACTGCTGAAGCTCGGGCCGGATCGACTCGAGCATGAAGCGAGCGTGGCCGAGGATCGGATAGTTGCGCAGGATCGAATGGCGCCGCTGGGCCAGGTCGTACACGCCGACCAGCACCAGCGCGCCGAACAGCCCGGCCACGACGATCCAGCCCACGCCCCCGAGCGCTACCGCCGCGAGGACGGCGAGCGCGCACAGGACCAGCGACCCGATGAAGGCGGCGAATCTCATGACCGTTTCCCTACCCGGGTGCGGTTTCCGTCAACCGGCCCGCAGTATCGTGGCAGCCGATGCGATCGACCCCCGGACCTGCGTGAGTCGCGCCGCCGTGGCGCGCAGCGCCGTGGATGCGGTTCGCGCCCGGGCGCCGCGAGCAGTCGAGGTCGTGGAGTTCAGCGACGGCATCGACCTCGCGATGATCGACTTCCTCGTTCCCCCGTCCGGCGAGCGCGGGGTCCTGAGCGCGCTCCCGGGGCTGGAGCGGCTGGCCGTCGTGCAGCTGCTGTCGGCCGGAACCGACTGGATCGAGCCGTACATGCCCGAGCAGGCGATCCTGTGCAGCGCGCGCGGCGCCCGCGACGGGCCGGTCGGCGAATGGATGCTGGGCGCGCTGGTCGGCGCCTCCACCGGGCTGCTGGAGTGCGCCCGCGAGCGCCGCTGGAGCTCGCGCCATCTCGACGACCTTGCGGCCTGGACGGTGCTGATCGTCGGAATGGGCTCGATCGGTCGTCACCTCGCCACCCTGCTGCGGCCGCTCGGCACTAAGGTGCTCGGCGTCGGCTCGCGCGCCCATGACGGCCTGCGCGGTGTCGACGAGCTGCCGGAGCTGCTGCCGCAGGCTGACGCGGTGGTGGTGCTGACGCCGCTGACCGACGCCACGCGCGGCCTAATCGGCGCCGCCGAACTGGGCGCGATGCGGGACGGCGCGGTGCTCGTCAATGCCGCCCGTGGCGCGGTGGTGGACACCGAGGCGCTGCTGGCCGAGGTCCGCTCCGGCCGGCTGCGCGCAGTGCTCGACGTCACCGATCCCGAGCCGCTCCCAGACGACCATCCGCTGTGGAGCGCGCCGGGGGTGCTGTCGATCACCCCGCACGTCGGCGGCGACTCGCCGCTCGGACATGCGCGGGCCGCCGCCCTAGCCGGCGAGCAGCTGGCCCGGTGGGCGGCGGGTGAAGCGCTGCACAACGTCGTCGCGCCGCGGCCACGCTCTTAGCAAGCTCTCATCGAGCTGTCCTAAGTTCGGCGCCCTCATGAGCTCACCGAAGCATCTCTGGTCCGGAGATTGGGAGCGCGAGTCCGCCGAGGCGGCCGCGGCACGCCAGGCCGCCAACCGAGCGACGCCGAGCGAACCGGTCGAGCTGCCCGCGCCGCCGGCTCCAGCAGCGTCGCACCCGCGCGCGGCTCCGCGTGAAACCTCAACTCCGCGCCAAGCCGCGGCGCCGCGTCAAACCTCAGCTCCGCGTCAAGCCGCGGCGCCGCGCCAAACCGCTCCGCCGCCTCCACCCCGCCCGCCGCGGCAGCGCACCGCGCGGCGGCTACCGGCGCCAAGCTGGTTGCAGCGGCGGGTCCTGCTGCTGGCCGTGGTCGGGGCAGTCGTGCTGGTCGGCGCGGCGTGGGCGATCAGCTCCGGCGGCAGCGGCCCGAGCGCGTCCGCGGCCGGACCACTCCCCTACCTCGGTCTCCAACTCGAGAGCGTCCCCGTCAAGCGGGTGATCGTCCAGTCGGTCGTGCCGGGCAGTCCAGCTGACCAGGCCGGGATCGGCGCCGGCGACCTGCTGCTGTCGGTCAACGGCCACCAGGTCGGCACGCCCGGCGACGTCGACCACATCCTTGCGCAACTTCACGCCGGCGACTCCGTCAAGCTCCAGCTGCTGCAGGGCCCGGTAGCGATCACTGCGCAGGTCCAGCTGGCCCAGCAGCCAGCCGGCACCCCATGAGCTTCGCCACACCGCTGGTCCTGCTCGCGCTGCTCGCCCTCCCCCTGGTGATCTGGTGGTACGCCGGCCAGCAGCGCCGGCGCATCCGGGCCGCGGCCGCATTCGTGACCGCGCCATTGCTCCCGTCGGTCGCCCCGCACCCGCCCGGCTTCCGGCGCCAC
>JAQNCM010000698.1 GCA_029237615.1 Mucilaginibacter sp. | reverse complement strand
CGGCAAAAGTGCGTGGGGTTCGGTTAAAGGCGGCGTGCCCAATATGGATGTGCTGATATTTATCGGCTCAACGTCCGCATTTATATATAGCCTGGTTGGCACCATTGAAAATTTAGGCGAGCAGTACCAGTTTTATGAAACTTGTGCTACAATTATCACCTTAGTACTATTGGGTAATGTGTTTGAAAAACGTTCGGTAACCCAAACTACATCGGCTGTTAAGGACCTCGTAAAATTTCAGCAGGTAACTGCTAACCGGGTGATTGATGGCTCGGTTGAAGTGATCAGCGCGAGGGAAGTCAGGCCCGGGGATACGCTGCTGGTTAACCAGGGCGATAAAATACCCGTTGATGGTGAGGTATTATCAGGCAACGCCTCTGTTGATGAGGCCATGTTAACCGGCGAAAGCCTGCCTGTTGAAAAAGAAAAATATGATAAGGTAATCGGTGGCACCATAGTTCAGCATGGTAATATCCAGATGATAGCTACGAAGGTGGGGTCAAATACGATATTGTCGCAAATTATTGAATTGATGAAAAAGGCACAGGCAGCCAAACCGCCTGTACAAAAGCTGGGCGATAAAGTAGCGGCCATATTTGTTCCGGCAGTTATTTTAATTGCAGCCATCACGTATATTTTAACCTATTTTATTGGTCATTCAGGCGTACAGGTAGCTTTAATGCATGCCATAGCGGTACTGGTTATCTCCTGCCCCTGCGCTATGGGGCTGGCTACGCCTACCGCGGTAATGGTTGGCCTGGGCCGGGCTGCAAAAAACGGCATATTGATCAAAGGCGGCGATACTATTGAGGCAGTAACCCATACCAAATATGTGGTGTTTGATAAAACAGGCACCTTAACTACCGGTAAGTTTGGCATAAAGGATATTAAGATCGAGGCTGATATTACCCTTGAAGCGGTACGCGGGATAATTACGACTATTGAGGAACGTTCTAACCATCCTATTGCCCGGTCAATGGTGCATGAATTGAAAACACTTCCCCAAACCAAGTTAATATTACGAAGCGCACAGGAAGAAAGGGGACTGGGCATGCGTGCCGAGGATATTAATGGCAATCATTATTTCCTGGGGACCGGAAAATCAAAAACAGAAGATGATTTTAATATCTCCCTGTATAAAAACCAGCAATTGCTGGCACAGATTGCGATTGACGATACCATAAAACCTGAAGCCGTAAACCTGGTTAAACAATTAAAAAAATTAGGAATAACCCCGGTTTTATTAAGCGGAGATAAAAATAATCGCTGCCTGAAAGTTGCCCGGGCTATTGGTATTGAGGATGTACACAGTGAAAAACTGCCTGATGAAAAATTAGCGGTTATTGACATTTATAACAAAAAAGGGAAAACCATCATGATAGGCGATGGTATTAATGACGCACCCGCTTTAACCAAAGCGGATATAGGCGTATCTATGAATGACGCCAGCCAGATTGCTATTCAATCTGCCCAGGTTATCTTATTAAATACCGACCTGCATTCGGTGGTTACGTTTTTACAGATCAGTAAACATACCCTGCTTACCATTAAACAAAATCTCTTCTGGGCGTTTGCCTATAATATCATTGCTATACCTATAGCCGCATTTGGTTTTTTAAACCCCATGTTCGGCGCCTTTACCATGGCTTTTTCCGACGTGGTGGTGATTGGCAATTCGTTACGGTTGAAGCGTAAGAAAGTTGATAGATAATGTTCATAGTTTATGGCACATCATCAAATATTGATTAGCGCATAGCTTAAAGTTTTCTATTTTTGTCGTGGAAGTATTGGCTATGATCAATAAACCATCAACTATGAACTAATCAATGATCGAACTATTTACAGACGGTGCATCAAGCGGCAACCCGGGGCCGGGTGGATATGGGGTTATTTTGCGCTCAGGCAAGCATTATAAGGAACTTTCTGAAGGATTTCGTAAAACAACCAATAACCGTATGGAACTGCTGGCGGTGATCAAAGGATTGGAAGCCTTAAAAAACCTTAACCAGTCGGTTATGATCTATTCTGATTCCAAATATGTGATTTACGCTATCGAAAAAAGATGGGTGCACGGCTGGCTGCAAAAGGGCTTTAAAGACAAAAAGAATAAAGACCTTTGGCTGCGCTATTTAGATGTGAGCAAGCTGCACGATATTAAATTTACGTGGGTGCGCGGCCATAACGGGCACCCGGAAAACGAACGTTGCGATGAGCTCGCCGTAGCCGCTTGCAAACAAAAGAACCTGCTGATTGATACCGTTTTTGAAATGGAAAGCGCTAAGACGAATATGTTTTAGCAGAAATAATGTCAATTACGATAGGCTGAGTGGCACTCTACTTGTCGTGTATGACGAAGAGATTGCTACGCCGCCCAATTGCACATGCCAATACTGCTCCTTACAGTAATGACAGGTTATTATTACAGGTGGTTAATCACTGTATTATTACCGCTCCTTCAAAGGTTTTTTTTCGTTGCTGCGGCGAAAAGCAAGCCATCATTTCTTCAGCTTTATTTACCATGTTT
>JAQNCM010000032.1 GCA_029237615.1 Mucilaginibacter sp. | reverse complement strand
AAACATGTTTCATGATTGTACAGGTTTAATATGGTGAATATAATAAACAAACTTACAGTATTCAATTGTCGCAATCAACCCCTAATATTGTCGTATTTACACGCTATCTACATCTGTAATTGGCTGTATGTTTGAGTGATGGTTAAAAACTTTAGCATTTCTTATTGGTTAATGCACAGTAACTTAATATAAAAAATATAGCTTTAAAATCAATTAAAACTAAAAAATATGGATGCATCAGCAAACGCTTTAAACTGGTTTGAAATATCTGTAAACGATATTGCCAGAGCGAAAAAATTCTACGAAGAAATTTTTTCAATAGAAATGCCGGAATCTGAAATGATGGGTATGAAAATGGCATTTTTTCCGGCCGATAGTATGGCTGGAAAGGCAGGAGGTGGCCTGGTGCAAGGGCCTAACCACAAACCAAGTGCCGATGGCGTCAAAATTTACTTAAACGGCAATCCCGACCTTGATATCGCTTTGGGAAAAGTTGAGGCAGCAGGAGGGAAAGTATTTATGCCAAAAACGAAGATCAGCGATGAAATTGGTTATATGGCATCTTTTATGGATAGCGAAGGCAACGGCATATCACTCCATTCAAATAATTAAGCAACTGCCGGTGGCCACATCTAAATCTCCCCGGTAGGGGAGACTTTTTCGTAATTTTTAGGCACGTTTTGAAATCTTTTTGAAGTCCTCCCTACCAGGGAGGATTTAGGTGAGGTTTGTTATTTGGCAAACCATGCGTTGTTGGATTTATCAACGTCGGGATCATAACCGGTTCCTAAAATAATTTTTTGGACTTTTTTGGGTGCTGTAAAACCAAGGGTAATTGTCTTATTGCCATTTTTCCAGCAAACTATGCTTTGATGCATGGTACTGGTACTGCCATCATTAAAAAATATGATGAGGTCAACCGGTACGGGTTTATTGCCAATATTGGCAACTGTAACTGCATATTGTTTTCTGACGATGCTTACTTTTGTTATTGCCTGGTCCGGGAATCCCTGATCAAAAAACCAGCTTTTCCAAAACCAGTTCAAATTAGTCCCTGATCCGGTATTCATACAATTAAAAAAGTCATAAGGCATAGGGTGTTTGCCGTGCCATTGCGCAATGTAATAGTGCAGTGCTTTTGTAAAAAGTTCGTCTCCCAGCATATCCTTTACATAAAGGTACCCGAGGGCCGGTTTAGGATAGGAGTTGGTCATATAACTTATACCTTCAAGCTGTGTGCTTAAGGTTGTTATAGCCGGATCCTCTTCCTTACCCGCATTATTTTCATACTCGTTAATGGCATAATGATCGGTAATTTTAGGATCAATTATGGCACTTATCAGCCATTCGCCCATGGTTGCCCAGCCTTCATCCATCCAGGCATATTTCGTTTCGTTAATCCCCATATAAAAAGGAAACATGGAGTGAAAAATTTCGTGATCGGTAAGCTCTATATTATCCTCTGATTTTTGATAAGGAGCGTCATTAACCATCATAGGATACTCCATCTGATCCAAACCATCAAATACGGTTTCGTGCGGGAAAGGGTAGGGCCATTTTGGGAAATTATAACTCATCGCCTCTACTGTTTTACGGGCATAGTTAATCACTTCAAAATAGTTCCGGTGATCAGGATTAAACACAGCGTCGACCCTTACCCGCCTATGGGTGACAGGATCAACAATCAAACTGGTGGATTTCCATAAATAATGGTTGCTGATAGCAAAAGCTATGTCAGTAACACTGTCAGCCTCAAATTTCCAGGTATTGATAGCGTTGTCTATAGTTATATTCCCAGCCTTTATATCTGCCGGTGTAATTACATCAGTAACCTTGTCACTTTCAATCGCATCGGCTAAACGTTTAACAAACTTATCGGTATAAACCTCATGTGGGTTTTTTAAATTACCAGTAGCCCACACCTGGTAATTGCCGGGTACGGTGATCTCTGCGTTAAAATGGCCGAAATCATTATAAAACTCTTGTACGCCCTGGTAATGATGGTGGTTCCATCCGTCTATATCATCATATACCCCTATCCTCGGAAAAAAATAAGCGATAAAAAAAGCACCGCTATCAACCTGACCAGTACGTATATGCGATGTTTTATTTAGTGTATAGGAGTAAGCAATATCAAAATGTAAATGTTGCTTTGGTGCAAGACCGGGAATTCTAATGGTCATATTTGTTCCATCGATTGTTCGTTGGTTGTCATCCTGCACCTGGTTATTTATGCTGATCTCTTTTATTTGTACGCCATCGCTGATATCTTCATCAAGCACTGCCATATTACGTATGGAGCCTTTTTTGTAAAGATTTGGATAAAGCCTGAAATCAATTTCTTTTAAGGTATCAGGGCTGTTGTTTATATAATCAATAGCAGCAGTGCCATTTAGATAACGGGTTCGCGGGTTAAAATTTATCTTAATCGTATAGTCGGCACTGTTTTGCCAGTATTTTTTACCGGGTGAGCCATTGAATGTTCTGGTGCCATTGGTGTAGGTTGCCTGTAAGTTTATTGGAATGGGTAATGAATTTTGAGCAAAACAATTAATACTTCCGGATAAAAACAGTATGAAGATCAGTTTGTAAAGATGGATCATGAGCAATAAATAACTTTAACTAAATATTGCTTAATGAAGTTTTTAAATGAAAACTTGTTTGCAATGACCGTAATTATATGTTAAAGTGCGGCGTTATAGCAACAGAATGTAATACGGAAGTTAACCGATTTGGGTATTGTTATTTGGTTAGTTGATTTACCATCTGCCTTTAAAGCCTTCTTTTAATGCAGCATTGTAATTTTCAAGCTCAAACGAATACAGATAGGGCGCTTTATGGGCGCCTCCTCTGCGTAATTGCTCAGATCGTTTTAATATGCCGAAGCCGAGCATCCGCCGCTGAAAGTTCCGGCGGTCAAGCTTTTCGTCAAGGATGGTTTCGTAAAGCTTTTGCAATTCAGGCATTGTAAACTCTTTTGGCATCAGGTTATATCCTATAGGCTGATAGTTTAACTGAAGGCGAAGTGCGTCAAGCGCTGTTTTCAGGATTGCTGCATGATCCAGCTTTAATTCGGGCAAGTTGTTGAGGTCGCACCAGATACAATCTGCTGAAAACTGATCAGGGGCGGGGTTCACGTTATAAAAGTCTACCAGGGCGTAATATCCTATCGTCAAAAAACGATTGGTGAACCAATTATCTTTTGCAGGCAGCATATCTTTATACATATCAAAATGTTGTTTTGACCGTTCCGGGTCACCAAACACATGAAATTGCTGCAAAAATATATTATCAAGACCTGTACGTTCCATTAGCACCCGGTTGGCTGCGGTTTCAATGGGCTCTTTTTTTAGCACAAATCCCCCCGGTAAATACCATTCCCCGCCATTTTTTATCTTCAATAAAAGTACTTTCATTAAGCCCTCGTGAAATCCAAACACCACACAGTCCAGTGAAATGTGGGGCAAATAATTTTCGCGGGCGTTACTGCAGTATTCTTTAAGTTCTTTTTTGGTTAACATTTTTGCTATTCTACAAAATTACTTTGATTATTTAAATTATAATATTACAATTGTGTCCACAATACACTATGTTTTTTACGTTTTAGCCAATTATATTCATTCTTATATCACAAAATATTAATAGCACGGGCTATTGTATTCTTTTTGTTACAATATTTATAGCCTTTGTATTAATATATAATCATCCAACAATGAAAAATTATATTCCATCCCTTAGAATGGTACTGCTTGCTGTTTTAGCAGTTGCTGTTAATTATGCGTCGGCACAAACAAAAAACGATGCAATTAAAATGAATGTCTTTGTTACTCAATTAATGAGTAAGATGACATTAGATGAAAAAATAGGTCAACTTAACCTGGTAACCATGGGGCGTGCTATAACGGGCTCAGTTGTAAACAGTGGTGTTGAATCACGTATAAAAAAAGGAGAAATTGGAGGTGTATTTGGAATATATGGTGCTGCCGACGTTGCAAAAATTCAGGATTTGGCTGTTAGAGAGTCGCGTTTGCATATCCCCTTAATATTTGGGCTGGATGTAATACATGGCCATCGCACCATTTTCCCGATACCACTTGGCATATCGGCCACATGGGATATGGATTTGGTAGAACAATCAGCTCATATAGCAGCTAAGGAGGCAACAGCCGAAGGTTTAAAATGGGTGTTTTCGCCTATGGTTGATATAGCCCGCGACCCGCGCTGGGGCCGGATATCGGAAGGCTCGGGAGAAGATCCCTGGTATGGATCGCAGGTTGCAAAAGCGATGGTAAAGGGTTACCAGGGAAGCAGCATGACAAATCCGGATGCGGTAATGGCTTGTGTAAAACATTTTGCGCTTTACGGCGGTGCCGAAGCCGGCCGTGAATATAATACCGTTGATATGAGCCTGATAAGAATGTACCAGGATTATCTGCCACCTTATAAAGCAGCGCTTGATGCAGGCGCTGGCAGTTTTATGAGTTCGTTTAATACTGTTAATGGTATGCCGGCAACGGTTAATAAATGGCTGCTGACAGACCTATTACGCAAACAATGGGGCTTTAAGGGTTTTGTGGTTTCAGATTACACAGCTTTAAATGAAGTAACGAGCCATGGCCTTGGCGATTTGCAAACAGTTTCGGTATTGGCATTAAAAGCCGGCCTTGATATGGACATGGTAGGAGAAGGCTTTTTAACCACGCTTAAAAAATCGTTAAACGAAGGAAAAGTTACGCTACAGGAGATAGATATGGCATGCAAGCGCGTACTTGAAGCAAAATACAAATTAGGGCTGTTTAATAAACCCGATAAATCTATTGATCCTGAAAGAGAGAAACGGGATGTGCTTACAGATGATAACCGCAAATTTGCCAGGACGATAGCAGAACATTCTTTTGTATTGTTAAAAAACCAGGCTCAAACCCTGCCACTTAAAAAATCAGGCACAATTGCATTGGTGGGCCCGCTGGCAAATAATCATTCAGAAATGTTAGGTACGTGGGTAATAGCTGGTGATCCTGAAAAGTCTGTGAGCGTTATGGACGGTATTAAGAATGTTGTTGGCAATAATGTTAATGTATTATATGCCAGGGGTGCAAATATTACAGAGGATTCACTTTTGGGTGCACGTGCATTTGCATTAAATAACGGGCAAATAAAAGATAAGCGTTCGCCAAAAGAAATGATAGATGAAGCGGTGGAGACGGCAAAAAAAGCGGACGTGGTTGTGGCTGTGGTAGGGGAGTCGGCAAATATGTCCGGCGAATCTTCGAGCAGGTCTGACATCCGTATCCCCGAAAGTCAGCGTGATTTATTGAAAGCGCTTGCTAAAACAGGGAAGCCGCTGGTAATTGTGTTGTTTAATGGCAGGCCGCTTACTTTAACATGGGAAGATGAACACGCGAGCGCAATACTGGATGCATGGGCTCCTGGTACCGAAGCCGGGAACGCTATTGCTGATGTACTTTTTGGGAACTATAATCCTGCCGGCAAAATAACTGCAACGTTTCCACGCAGTGTGGGGCAGATACCTATATATTATAACCATAAAAATACAGGCCGTCCTTACAGCGGAAAAGGCCCTGCTAAATTTAAGTCTGATTATCTTGATATATCCAATGATCCTTTGTATCCCTTTGGATACGGACTTAGTTATACAACCTTTAACTATAGCGATGTTAAACTTAATAAACCCAGTTTAAAAGGGAATGAAATACTTAAAGCTACTGTAACGGTAACCAATACAGGTAAATATGCCGGTGAGGAAGTGGTACAATTGTATATCAGCGATCCGGTTGCAAGCATCAGCCGTTCAGTAAAGGAATTAAAAAACTACCAGAAGGTAACCCTGCAGCCGGGTGAAACTAAGGAAGTTGCTTTTAACATTACTACCAGCGATCTTAAATTCTATAATAATGAATTGGTTTATGACTGGGAGCCTGGACAATTTATTGTGCAAATAGGTACTAATTCAAGTGATACACATACTGCATCTGTTCAGTGGAGTAAATAATAAAATTTAATTTTAAAAAAGGGCAGCAGGATTGATCCGGCTGCCCTTTTTTTGTTGCTTTTTTGAATAAACATATCAGGAATGATTTATTAAATACGTTGGGAATAATTTATTTAATTTATAGTTTAATTGATGAATATTTAACGCCCGGAAATCGGGGTGTCAAAACCGATACGGAGGGTGCCTAATATTAAAAAATTGGGGGCACAAATGGCATTTTTATCAAAAAAAGTATGTGAAAGGGTTTTAAAATGTCTTTTTGGACTATATAACAACAATGTTACATTTCTTTTTTTTTAATATAAGGGCAGTTAGGTTGACAATTTGTTAACATAAATATCATAAAGTATAATTATTAATATCTTAAGGTGTGTTTAAATAATTATTTAATAATTCTTATAAAATTACTTGTGTAAACAATACACTCTGTTTACATTAGTATCAATGCCAATATAATTTTTTGGGTCATCAGAGAATTATTAAAACCAATAGTATTATAACATTTTATTAAACAGACATCCCATATTTTGGGGTCGTCAGGAATAGGGTAACGATAAGTTTTAAATTTATTAATGTAGATACATGATAAAACTTTTACATTCTTTTCTTTTCATGCACTTTTTATTTTCGGGTCTGCCCAGAGCCCGCAGCCAGATTACTGATACCTGTTAATTAGGGTATTGGTAAACGCTCACATTACTAATAAGCTTAAATCAAATAAATTAATCAACTAAATCTCAATCTCATGTTTAAAAGTTTACTCCTAAAGGGAAGAACATTGTGCCTGCTGTTATGCTGCATGGTTTCTTCATTGGTAGTTACAGCGCAAACAAAACAATCAGGTAAAGTTATCGGCGCCGATGACAAATTACCGGTTGTAGGTGCCTCCGTAAGGATAAAAGGTACCAACACTGGAGCTGTAACAGACGTTAACGGTAATTTTAGCCTCACCTTAAGTCCGGGCAATGTACTTGTTGTAAGTTACATTGGTTACCTGAATAAGGAGGTTACAGTTAAAGGTGGCGAATTTCTCACCATTTCGCTTAACCCTGCCAACAGCACGTTAAATGAAGTAGTGGTAACCGGTTACACCTCTCAACGTAAAAGGGATATCGCTGGCGCGGTAGCCGTGGTTGATGTGTCGGATGCAAAAAAGCTGCCTGCCGCCAGTTCAGATCAATTATTACAGGGCCAGGCAGCGGGTGTTACCGTAGTTAGCCAGGGCGTACCGGGGGCTTCGAGCTCTGTGTACATTCGTGGTATTAACAACTTTGGTAACTCACAGCCTTTGTATGTTATCGATGGTGTTCAAACCAACAGTATGTCTCAGGTTAACCCTAATGACATCGAAAGTATCCAGGTATTAAAGGATGCAGGTTCCGCAGCTATTTATGGTGTTGCGGGCGGTAACGGCGTTATAGTTGTTACCACCAAACGTGGTAAACCCGGCAAATCCACTTTTTCCTATGATGCATACTATAGCTCACAGGTACCTAAAAGCGGAAATGTTTATGATGCATTAAATCCGGTTGGTCAATCACAATTAACGTGGTTTGTAGACCCCAACGGTATTGCGAAATCAATTTATCCGGGCGGCGCAGGTACTGTTCCGACTTATGGATACCAGGGCCCCGGTGCAGCAGGCGTTACAAACGATCCTAACATTGTAAATTCTTATAAGTTCGATGCTGCCAACCCTGGAGTTGACTTCCTGGTTCAGAAATTCAACCAAACTGGTACTGACTGGTTCCATGCTATATTTAAGGCAGCGCCAATGCAATACCACACCATCAGCGCAAGCGGTGCAAATGACAAAAATACTTATTACATGTCATTGGGTTATTTGAATCAGCAGGGTACAGAGGCTTATACCTATTATAAAAGATATGAAGGGCGTGTAAATACAACCTTTAATCTTAGCCCCCATATTAGAATGGGCGAAAATGTATATTTTAATTACCAGTTGTCGCCTAACGGTGTAAATTCAAATTCCGGTGCGTTTTTGAATCAAAATGAAGGTGACCCTATCTCATATGCCTATCGCCAGTTACCTCAGATACCGGTATATGATATAAGTGGAAAACAATATGGTGGTACTTACGATGGTCCGGGCGGTGAACCGCTTGGTAACTCAGCAAACCCCTTGTCGGTATTGGCACGTGCTGCAAACGATTATCAAAAGACCTGGGATATGCAGGGAAATGTTTTTGCAGAAGTTGATTTGTTCAAATACTTTACCGTAAAGACTTCTTTTGCAGGCACTACTGATAATGGCTACTATTATGGCTTTACCCCTAATGCCTATAATGATTATGAAAGCCATGGCGGTGCCAATAGTGCATACGAAGGTTCTTACTTCAATAGTAATTATAACTGGGACAATACCATATTATACAAGCAAATATTTGGCAAACATAATATTTCTGCTTTGGCTGGTTATGAGCAAACCTACTATTATGGCAGAGGCATAAACGGCGGTGTAAGCAACTTGTTTTCTTTAGATCCCAATTATGTAAACCTGGTTAATGGCAGTACCAATCGTACGGTTTCCAGTTACCAAAATGAGCCACATGGAAAAGAATCGTTTTTTGGTTTGGTGAACTATATTTATAATGACAAATATATCCTGACAGCAACCATCCGCCGTGACGGAGATTCACAATTCTTTACAGGCTATCAGTGGGGTACCTTCCCTTCAGTTTCGTTAGCCTGGAGAATTTCACAGGAAAATTTTATGAAATCGATCAGCTGGGTTCAGGATCTTAAATTAAGGGGTAGCTATGGTGTTGCAGGTTATAGTGGAAACGTTAATTCCGGTAATGAGTATACCCAATATGCTTCAAGTGCAGGTAACGGGTATTATGGTATAGGCGGCGGCAATACACCGTCACAAGGTTTCTATAACTCTTTTGTTGGTAACCCTAAAACCTCCTGGGAAAAAGACAAAAACCTTAACATAGGGTTGGATGCATCGCTTTTCAATCATTTGGAAATCGTTGCCGAGTATTATCAAAAGAATATCAGTGGTTTATTATTGAACTTACCAGTTCCATATACTATTGGTGGTTCTGCACGGACCCCACCAACTGTTAATATTGGTAACATTAAAAACAATGGTTTTGACCTAGCAGTTACCTATCATGGCAACGCCGGCGATTTTAAATATAGCGCAGGTGCAAATATTACTGCTTACAGAAACACAATCGCTAAACTTCCTACTCCGGGTTATTTTGATGCCGATGCTCAACGTGCTCTTCCTATTGTACGCAATCAGGTTGGACATCCGGTTGGCGAGTTTTACGGTTACAAAGTTGCTGGCTTTTATAACGCCAGCGATCTGATTAAAAAAGCAGATGGAAGCTATACCGGACAGCCCGGAGTAGCAACATATGCAGGTGTTGTACCAGGCGCATTTAAGTATGCAGATGTAAACGGTGACGGTGCGATAACTGATGCTGACCGTACATTCATCGGAAATCCTAACCCTGATTTTACTTATGGTATTAATTTAAACGCATCTTACAAAAACTTCGATATTTCGGCCGTATTTTATGGATCACAGGGTAATAAGGATTTTCATTACACCAACTACTTTACTGACTTTTATTCGTCTTTCAATGGCGGAAAGAGCAATAAAGCCCTGTATCAATCCTATGGGTCTCCGTACCTGAAGGGAACCCCAATATTGCCTATCCAAACAGATGCCAATACAATGGGTACCTCTCAAATGAGTTCATATTATGTTGAAAATGGCTCATTCTTTAAATGCCGTGTTTTACAGTTAGGTTATAATTTTTCACCTGCCATACTTAAATCCATCGGGATCACCAAATTACACGTATATGTACAGGGAACTAACTTGTTTACTATAACCAAGTACACAGGCCTTGATCCGGAAATTGTTCCGGTGCCGGGAGCGGCAAACGCTAACAACCTGGGTGTTGACGCAGGAGCTTATCCAACCAACCAAAAACAATACATGGTAGGTGTTAACATGTCATTTTAAATAGATAGCTATAAAAAAATTAAATTTTAAGATTATGAAAAAATCAATTTTTAAATTTATTATACCACTGGCACTGGTAATTCTTACAATATCGTATTCTTGTAAGAAATTCCTGAACAGGCCGCTGGTACAAACATTAAACGCCTCTGTGCTGGCTAATAAGGCCGGTGTTGACGGCTTGTTAATTGGGGCGTACGCCAACTTACAAATGAATGCTGCAAATGCAACCGGTGCTTCTCCGTGGGAAGCGGGGCCGGATAACTGGGCTTTTGCAGGTATCGCTTCTGATGATGCAAACAAGGGTTCGAATGCTACTGACCAACCAGATGCAGCCGCGCTTATGAACCATACCGTAAACTCTGCTACAGGGTATGTGGAAGATAAATGGGCTACCGAACTTGCCGGCGTTCAACGTGCCAATGATGTTTTGCGCGAACTGCCATTAGTTAAAGACGGATCAGTAACTGCTGCTTATGCGACAGAAGTTACAGCAGAAGCCCGTTTTTTGCGCGGTGTTTTCAACATGGAGCTTTCAAAAGTTTATAGAAATGTTCCTTATGTTGACGAATCAATCACTTATGCTGCAGGAAACTATAATGTGGGTAATCCCGGGCCTATCTGGGATAAAATAGAAGCCGATTTTACTTTCGCTTTTACCAATTTACCTGCAACACAGGCACAAGCGGGCCGTGCTAATAAATATGCTGCTGAAGCATTTTTAGCAAAAGCCTATATGTTTGAGCATAAATATGCACTGGCCAAAACAGCTCTTGCCGATTTGATGACCAATGGTGTTACCTCCAACGGAGCGAAATATGCATTGGTATCCTTTGCAAATAACTTTAATGCATCTATCAAGAATGGTCCTGAATCAGTTTTTGCCGTGCAAATGATTGTTGGTGATGGTGCCAATCCTCAAGGTATCAATGGTAACCCGGGTTATGTACTTGACTTCCCTGCTGCCGGTCCTGCTACCTGCTGCGGTTTTTACCAGCCTTCATTTAGTTTGGTGAATGCTTTTAAAACAGATGCAGTTACCGGCTTACCATTACTAGACGGTTCTTTTGATAATACGCTTTTAAAATCAGATCAGGGAGTTGACTCGAAAGATGCAACTTATTTGCCAGATACTACTACTCCGCTTGATTCCAGGTTAGACTGGACAGCCGGACGCCGTGGTATACCATTCTTAGATTGGGGGCCTATGCCAGGAGCAAGCTGGGCACGTGCACAGCTTGATGCCGGACCATATATCAATGTTAAAAACATTTACCGTAAGGCTGCACAGGCAAGTACCAGCGATAGCTACGGTGGCTGGGCTACAGGCCAATCAGATGCGGTGAATTTTAACATGATCCGTTACTCTGATGTAATATTAATGGCAGCAGAGTGTGAAGTTGAAGTAGGTAGCCTTGCTATAGCTGAAGGCCTTGTAAACCAGGTTAGAACACGTGCAGCTGATCCGACAGGATGGGTAATGGGCCGTTTAACCGGTTATGCCGGTGGTAGTACTGCAACTCCAATTGTTGATAATACGCTACCAGCTGCAAACTATAAAGTTGGTTTGTATACCGGACAATTTGCCGCAAACGGACAGGCTTATGCCCGTACCGCTGTACAATTTGAAAGAAGGCTTGAATTTGCAATGGAAGGCGTTCGTTTCTTTGACTTACAACGTTGGGACGGCCTATTTGGTGGCCCTATGCCATCAGGCTTTATGGCAACAACGCTTAATGCCTATATCAAAAAGAATACCAGCTATGCACCTGCTTTCTTTGCAAATACCGTATTGCAGGGAGCTGTATTTACACAGGGCAGGAATGAAATATATCCTGTGCCAATTAAAGAAATCAGCACCGAAGGTGGCGCTTTAAAGCAAAACCCTGGTTATAATTAATTACCAAAACTTTATAATAATTGAGGGGGAGAGATTTTATCTCTTCCCCCTTTTTTTTATAATTTTAGCGTACAAATATTTTATTCCCTGATGAGGTTTCCCAAATATCTTTTGTTACTTCTTTTTCTTTTTTTAATAGTATCCTGCAAAAAAAAGACCACCTTATTTGAACAAATACCCTCTTCTTATTCCGGTATACACTTTAACAATAAGATAGTAGAAAATGATTCGATTAATCCTTTAGATAAACTCAATATTTATAACGGCGGCGGTATAGGCATTGGTGATTTTAATAATGATGGGCTTCAGGATGTTTATCTTGTTGGTAATGCGGTATCCAATAAATTATACATTAACAAAGGTAACATGAAATTTGAGGATGTTACCAAACAAGCGGGCGTAGCAGGCTCAGGCGGTTGGGGAAGGGGTGCAGCTGTTATAGACATCAATAATGATGGCTTAATGGATATTTACGTTTGTTATACTTTATTAAGTGACTCATTAAAAAGAACCAACCAGCTTTATATAAACCAGGGTGTTGATAAAAATGGAGTCCCCCATTTTAAAGAGATGGCTAAAGAGTATGGTCTTGATATTAAAGTACATTCAACGATGGCTTCATTTTTCGATTATGATAATGATGGTGACCTCGATATGTATCTAACAGTAAATGAAGCACAGTCAACTGATAATACTTCCTCTTTCCGGCCAATTGTTACCGATGGGACAAGAAAAAGCACCGGCCGTCTTTACCGGAATGATTGGGATCCGGTTTTAAAACACCCCGTATTTCATGACGTATCAAAGCAGGCAGGTATATTAATTGAAGGCTACGGACATGCCGCAAGTATTGTTGATATAAACCGCGATGGCTGGAAGGATATTTATGTAACCAATGATTTTTTAACAAATAATATATTATATATCAATAATCACGACGGCACCTTTACAGACAAGTCTAAAGAATATTTTAAACATACCTCAACCAGCGCCATGGGGCAGGATATTGAGGATTTGAATAACGATGGCCTTGCCGATGTTTTTGAGCTGGACATGAGCCCCGAGGATAATTACCGGAAGAAAATGTTTAGTCCACCTAATAATTATCAATTGTACCAAAACTTTGATTATTACGGGTATCAGTATCAGTATAACCGCAATACCTTACAAGTTAACCAGGGGCCGCGATTGGGGCAGAACGATTCAATAGGCGAACCCACTTTTAGCGAAACTGGATTTTTAAGCGGCGTGTCACAAACAGATTGGAGCTGGTGCCCCTTGATTACAGATTTTGATAATGACGGATACCGCGATATTGTGGTAACCAACGGTTATCCCCGCGATGTAACAGATCATGATTTTACAACCTTCAGAGCTGAGGCTTATTTAATAGCATCAAAAAAGGAAATTCTTGATCAGATACCTATCGTGAAGATTCCGAACTACGCTTTTAAAAATAGCGGCGATCTTCAGTTTACCAATGTCACGGCAGACTGGGGACTTGATATCCCTACGTTTTCAAATGGAGCAGCCTATGCCGACCTTGATAATGATGGCGATATGGATATGGTGATCAATAATATTGACGACGAAGCACTTATCTACAAAAATACTACAAACGAAAAAGATAAAAAGAACAGTTGCTATTTAAATATAAAATTTAAAGGCGGCCCTCAAAATATAGATGGAATAGGGGCCTGGGCCGATATTTATTATGGACGAGGTAAGCACCAGGTATATGAAAATACACCTTTCAGAGGGTATTTATCAACCATACAAAATATAGCTCATTTTGGGTTAGGTAAAGATTCAATACTTGACTCGGTGGTAATAAGATGGCAAAACGGCAAAAAACAAACACTGAAAAACGTTAGGGCCAATCAGCTGCTGAAAGTGAACATAGCAGATGCAAAAGATAATTATACCTTTAATCAGCCTAAAATAAACACACAATCGCTGTTTCGTGAAGTTACAAGCTCGGTAGGGGTTTCCTATAAGCACAAAGAAGATGACCTTGCCGATTTTAATATTCAAAAGCTGCTCCCCCACAAATTGTCCCAATATACGCCGGCAATTGCGGTTGGGGATGTTGACGATAATGGCTTTGATGACATGGTAGTTGGTGGCACTTCAAAATATCCAGCGCAATTGCTTTTGCAGCAACCCAATGGTAAATTTATTCAGCGTGATCTTTTGCCTAAATCACAAACGAAACCGGGTGATGATTTTAAAGATGAAGGGCTTCTTTTGTTTGATGCCAATGGCGACGGTGTGCTTGATTTGTATATAGCCAGCGGCGGGTATGATAAACACCCAGGATCACAAGGCTACCAGGATAGATTATATATTAATGACGGGAAAGGCAATTTTACAGAAGCTGTTGACGCTTTGCCAAAAAACCTGACCAGCAAACTATGTGTAAAGGCCGTGGACTATAATAAAGATGGAAAATTAGATCTTTTTATATCGGGTCGGGTGGAACCATGGAATTACCCTAAGCCAGTTTCCAGTATGATTTTGCGAAATGACAGTAAAAACGGGCACGTGAAATTTACGGACGTTACCGCCTCAGTGGCAAAGGATCTGAAAAATATTGGATTGGTGTGCGATGCTATTTTTACTGACTTTGATAATGATGGCTGGCCTGATCTGATCCTTACCGGGGAATGGATGCCGGTAACATTTTTAAAAAATGATCATGGGGTATTTAAAAACGTTACTGAAGGCACGGGTATAGGGAATAAGTTTGGCTGGTGGAATAGTATTACCGCAGGAGATTTTAACCACGATGGTAAAATGGACTACATTGTTGGCAACACCGGTTTAAATACATTTTATAAGGCAACAGATCAGTATCCAGTATACATTACAGCCAAAGACTTTGATAATAATGGAAGTTATGATGCTTTTCCATCACTTTTTCTGCGGGATCAGGATGGTGAAATGAAAGAATTTCCGGCACAAACACGCGACGATATCATTAAGCAAATGATAAGTATGCGTGCTAGATTTCAGAATTATAAATCATTTGCAGTTGCTACTATGGATTCTGTAGTCGCACCCGAAATGCGTAAAGGGGCTGTAAGGCTAAAGGTAAATACACTGCAGTCATGCTATCTGCAAAATAACGGTAATGGGAAATTCACCATGACTCCATTACCCGTTGAGGCTCAAATATCGCAGCTTAACGGAATGGTAGTTGATGATTTTGATGGTGATGGTAACCTGGACGTTGCTATCAGCGGAAATGATTATGGAACCGATGTGTCAACCGGCCGTTATGATGCTTTTAATGGCTTAATGCTAAAGGGAGATGGAAAGGGCAATTTTAAACCTTTAACCATATTACAAAGCGGAGTTTATATACCCGGCGATGGCAAAGCATTGGTAAAACTACAAGGCGCCAAAGGAAACTATTTATTGGCCGCCAGTCAGAATAAAGATGTGATGAAAATATTTGAATTGAAAAGAGCAGTTAAAACAATTAAATTACAGCCTTTGGATATGTATGCAATGATAAAATATAAAGGTGGTAAAACAGGAAAGCAGGAGTTTTATAATGGCACTTCCTTCTTATCCCAATCGGGTAGATTCTTTAATATCGACAAAAATATGGTTTCGGTAACTATCACAGATAGTTATGGACATACACGTAACATCCCTTTAAATTAACATTGTATATGAAACCTTTAAAAATATTAGCCGTCGCTATGGTTGCTTTCCTGGCAACCGGATGTGTAAACAAACAAAAAACAGCATTGTTAAAGGATGCCGATGTTTTACATCAAAACGAAAACGAGTTAACCCAGGTGATCATTTACGATGTGTTTACACCTCCTGTAGCAGCCCGCATTTATGGTTATACGGCATTGGCATCTTACGAAGCAATGCGTTACGCGGATCCAAAATCCCAATCAATAATAACGCAGCTTAGAGGATTTGAAAAGCCGCCGGTACCTGAAAAAGGGAAAAAATACAATTTTGCATTGGCCGCAACAAAGGCTTTTTTTACCGTGGCTCATAAGGTGACATTTTCTGTAGATACCCTTAAAAAATACGAGACCAGGGTTTACGGAATGTATAAAGATAATCTTGATGACTCAACCTATAAACGGTCATTGGATTTCGGGGAGCAGATAGGTAAATTAATATTAAAGCGGGCCAATGTGGATGACTATCCGCAAACACGGGGTAAGCCAAAATATTTAGGAGAAAATGGTCCGGCCAAATGGCGTCCAACCCCTCCTGATTACATGGATGGTGTTGAGTTTTGTTGGGGCGATATGAAAGTATTTGCTATCGACTCTTCCAAACAGTTTTCGCCTGCGCCGCCACCCCCGTACAGTGAAAACAAAAATAGCGTTTATGTTAAGCAATACATGCAGGTATATAACGCAAGCAAAAATTTAACAAAAGATCAAAAGGAGGTAGCCAGGTTTTGGGATGATAACCCATTTGTTATTCAACATAACGGCCACATGATGTTTGCTGACAAAAAGATAACCCCGGGTGGTCATTGGATAGGCATAACAACCATCGCCTGCAAGCAAACACATGCCAGCGCGGTTCAA
Source organism: Mucilaginibacter sp. (assembly GCA_029237615.1). GTDB lineage: Bacteria > Bacteroidota > Bacteroidia > Sphingobacteriales > Sphingobacteriaceae > Mucilaginibacter. The sequence goes on along the minus strand of JAQNCM010000032.1, from coordinate 9,006 downwards.
ACTGCCCGGGCGTATGCACTTACTTCCATAGCACTTTTTGATTCGTTTATCTGTTGCTGGCAGGTAAAATATAAATATAGCTATGCAAGGCCGGTAACAAATATCAACGAAAAGGTTGATCATTACTGGCTTCCTTTATTACAAACACCGCCGTTTCCTGAATATACAGCTGGCCATTCAACCATAAGCGCAGCATCTGCTACCGTATTAACACACCTTTTTGGTGAAAATTTTGCTTTTCAGGATACGAGTGATCTGCATTATATTGGTATGCAGCGTCACTTCAACTCTTTTTATCAGGCAGCAAATGAAACTGCCATGAGCCGCTTCTATGGGGGCATTCATTACCTTAACAGCTCTTTAACAGGATCTGCCCAGGGTAAGGAAATTGGTAATTTTATCTGGAATAAACTTAAATTAACCAACTAAACGATTACAATTATAGATATGAGTTTTAAGAGAATTTCTTTATTTACAACTATATTATTACTAACCGCTTTATTATTCTGCAATATATTTATTGAAGGTTGCAAAAGTAAAAACACCTCATCAGATACCACTTATAAATTAACCGGAGATACCGTAAAAGATGGTAAAAACCTTGTTCAAATTCATTGTACTAAATGCCACGCGCTGGTACCTGTCAACGCGCTCACAAAAGATACCTGGCGATACCATGCTTTGCCATCAATGTCGCGCTTTTTTAGTGTAAGGTATTTGATGGATAGCTACTATAAAACTGAAAAAGATACGTTGGGGCTAAGCTTATTGGAATGGCAGTCGATCGTTACATACTATCGGAAAATGGCCCCTGCAACGCTGCCTTCGGCAAAGCCTCCTGTTGCTTTGTTAAACGACTGGGCTGGTTTTACCTTAAAAAAACCGGCGCCCGCAATGCATCCAAGTTATACCACCATGGTTGCTATCAATCCTGTTAATCATAAAATATACAGTTCGGATTATATTTACGCAAATGTAACTGAATGGGACAGTAATTTAAAAGCGCATGGCTCGTCCGGTTTGCCTTCAAGTGCGGTAAGCGCCATCTTTAAAACTGATTCAACGGGTGCCAGTCGTTTGATGTTATCTTGTATCGGCCGCATTGAACCGGTAGATTTTCCAAATGGGAGGGTAGTTGCGTTGGATATAAACGCAAAAAGCGATAAAGCTGATCAAACCCTCATTGCTTCGGACCTGGCCCGGCCGGTACAAACCATTGAAGGGGATTTTAATAAAGATGGTTTGAAAGACCTGGTGATTTTGGGAGAGGGCAATTTAAAAGGCGGCGTGTATTATTTTAAACAGAATAAAGATTTAAGTTATACGCAGCAGCCAAATATATCAGACCAACCGGGAGCTGTACAGGCTGTCGCCGGTGATTTTAATAATGATGGCTGGCCGGACCTGATGGTTTTATTTGGAATTGGCGACGAAGGCTTGTGGTTATTTTTAAACGACCATAAAGGTGGCTTTACCTCAAAAAACATATTGCGGTTTCCGCCTGTGTATGGTTCTACAAGCTTTCAATTGGCCGATATTGACCATGACGGGAAACCAGATTTAATTTATACCTGTGGTTATAACTACCGCAGCTCGCGCATATTAAAGCCATACCATGGTTTGTACTTGTTTAAAAACATGGGTAACTGGGATTTTAAACAGCAGTATTTTTACCCCATCAACGGCTGTACCAAAGCGATTGCGGCTGATTTTGACGGAGATGGCGATTTGGATATTGCTACCAGTGCCTTTTTTGCAGACCTGCAAAATAAGCCTGAAGAAAGCTTTATATATTTTGAACAGGATAAGCCATTTAGCTTTAAGCCACATGCAATACCGGTTAGCAAATACGGCCGCTGGCTAAATATGGACGTTGGTGACTACAACAATGATGGTAAGCCTGACATTATTTTGGGTAACTATTCAACCGGGTTTGAGTTTCAGCCGGATTTAAAACCGTTTTGGGATAAAAATATACCGTTCGTTATTCTGGAAAATCATACCAGAAAATAACAAAATCATATTAAGTATTACGTAAGTTAAATTTGAGGGCGTTATATTTTACCTGTGGTTTTGATGCCGCGTTTTTATGTAAATTATACACTACATAAAACATTTACCTTAATGTTCAATTATCTTTATAAATGCATATAACATCTAAATTTTTATCGGGTTACCGCTTTTTTATAATATTTTTTTCATTTGCTGCCATAATATGCTACTTAAGCGCTTGCCAGCACAATGACACAAATGATGCTACCCAAAATGATGTCGCCGATGGCAAAATGCTAGCCGCAAAATATTGCCAGAGTTGTCACCAGCTTCCGGATCCGTCTTTAATTGACAGGGAAAGCTGGGTAAATGGTGTACTGCCTGCTATGGCGAAAAAGTTGAATATTAAGCACTATATGGGACAATATTTCGCCGACAAGCGATCAGCATTGAATATTGTTGAGTGGCAAAACATCGTTACCTATTATAAAAAGGCTTCACCTGTAAATCTTACCGTTCCTAAACCGGCAATCGTCCCGTTAAAAGACTGGGCAATATTCAGTTTATTAAAACCTAAAGACAATTTGCAAGGGCCTGTTGCAATGACCACCCTGCTAACCTTTAATCCGTTCGACAGGAGCTTTTACAGCGGTGATGCTGCCAGTAAGTTTTATAATTGGGATAAAAATCTGAAGCCAAAGCTTATTCAAACCCTGCCATCTGCTGTTACCGGGGCTACTTTTTTAAAAAATACCGATAGTACAACCAAAGCGGTTATAACCTGTATTGGGGTTATGGCCCCTATTAATGTTGCTATGGGCAAAGTGATTCAGTTTAATTTAAATGGCAATGTAAAGGGCGGTAAGCAGGTTACTATAGGTGACAGCCTGCCACGGTCGGTACAAACTGTTGCCTCAGATTTTAACAAAGACGGTTTAATGGATTACGTTGTTTGTGGTTTTGGGCATGACAATGGCGGATTGTATTTATTGCAGCAACAACAGAATCATACCTATAAAAAAACAACGATCCGGGACATTGCAGGCGGGGAACAATTAATAACCGGCGACTTTAACAACGATGGCTGGCCCGATGTAATGTGTTTATTTGCACAGGCAGACGAGGGGATATGGATGTTCCTGAATGATAAAAAGGGAGGCTTTACCACCCGAAATCTATTGCATTTTCCGGCTGTTTATGGCTCAAGCAGTTTTCAACTGGTTGATTTTAATCACGACGGTAAGCCCGATATTTTATATACCTGCGGAGATAACAGTGATTTTTCAAAAGTGCTGAAACCCTATCACGGGGTTTATATTTTCACCAACCAGGGAAATTGGAATTTTAAACAAACCTATTTTTATCATATAGATGGTTGCACCAAGGCCATCGCTGCAGATTTTGATCATGATGGTGATTTGGATATAGCTACGATAGCGTTTTTTGCTGACTTTAAATATCATCCTTCGGCTGGATTTACCTACCTGGAACAAACAAAAACAAATCAGTTTATCGCGCATGAGCTCCCGATACAAATGTATGGCAGATGGCTGACCATGGAAATCGGTGACATCGATAATGACGGAAACCAGGATATTATATTAGGTAATTTTTCTACCCCTGGGCGCGGGTTGGTAAACCAAAAAGGTTACACGCCACAATGGGATAAGCACATACCGGTAATTGTTTTGAAAAATAATAGCCATAAAGGAAAATAGCCATCAAATAGTATAATAAAATGGTAAATTAGTACAATTTACCATTGGCTTTAGTTGATTAGCTTTACGGCAGTGAATTATCTTGATTGAACGTTTCTGGGAGCGCTCAGGACAAGGTTATCAACCCTGAAAATAAACGTCGCTAAATGAAAAAATTGTTGTACCAGGTTACTTTGTGTTTTGTAGTTTATTATTTGCTGCCGTTAACGCTTTTTGCCCAAACCGGCAACGTAAAACAAGTAAAGCTTACCAATTTCGATCTGCAATCTTCTGCCTTAGTGACTGCTTCCGGAACCGAACTGTCATCCGTTAGTTATCATTCACCGGTATATTGGTTCCCTGTAAAAGTGCCTTCAACGGTACTCACCGGGCTTGTCGCTAATCATATTTACCCCGACCCTTACCAGGGCTTAAACAATATGCTGATCCCGGATGCTTCCGATCAGTTTAACAAGGAATACAACCTGGAGCAATATAGTCATTTACCTAATGATCCAAATCCATGGAAAAAACCCTATTGGTACCGTACTACGTTTAAAGTGCCGGCCAGTGGGAAAGGGCAACATTACCAGTTGATTTTTAAAGGAATAAACTACCGCGCAGCGGTATGGGTTAACGGTAAGCAAATAGCTGATTCGACTCAAATGGCCGGTATGTTCGCCGACTATAATCTCGATGTAACCAACGCAATAAAAGCCGGCGGTGAAAATGCGCTGGCGGTAAAGATATATCCCCTGGATTTTCCGGGATATCCATCAAAAGAACAACTAAAGGCAATGGGCCCATTTTTTGAAAACGGTGGCCCTACCGGGGATATCGGGAAGAATGTTACCATGCTTTGTTCAGTAGGATGGGATTGGATGCCGCCGGTGCGTGACCGTAATATGGGCATCTGGCAGCCGGTTTATCTGCGTACCACCGGGGCGGTGACCATCGGTCACCCAAAATTGGTAACCGAATTGCCAAAATTGCCTGATACCAGCGTAGCAAAACTATCGTTGAATTTAACATTATCCAACCACAGCGGAAATACTGAAAACGGTAAATTTACAGTAACTATTAAACCGGAGAATTTTATCGGGTTTCCCATCCAATTTTCGCAAAGTGTATCGGTAGCTGCAAATGGCGCATCAGTACTTGATCTGAATGCTGATAAGATAAGTCAACTGCTTATAAAACAACCACATTTATGGTGGCCTAATGGCTATGGCCGGGCTAACTTATACCGTATCCGCCTGCAATATGCCGATGCCAACGGAATTGCCGATGATACTACTTTTGTATTCGGTATTCGCACTACAACGTCGAAGGCTACCATGGTAAATAGCTTCGCACGACGCGATTTCTATGTCAACGGCAAACGCGTAAACCTTGTAGGCGGAGCATGGGTGCCGGATATGATGGTAAACCGCGATTCTGCACGATACGATTATGAAATGCATTTATGCCGCAATGCCAATGTTAACCTGGTGCGTATTTGGGGCGGCGGTGTAACGCCACCTGATGCATTCTGGAACGCTGCCGATAAATATGGCGAAATGGTGTGGTCGGATTTTTGGGTTACAGGCGATACCCAGGGCGAGTTTAAAGGCTCACCCGACTGGCCTTTGGAAAGTAATGTATTTATTAAAAATGTCGTGAGCACTATCTATCGTATCCGTAACCATCCGAGCTTACTAGTTTGGACCGGCGGCAACGAGGGGCATGCCCGTAAGGAATTGTATGATGCCATGCGCAATAATGTTATAGATCTTGATGGTACCAGGCCATTTATTCCGAGCTCTTCTGGTTTCGCTAAATTACCTGCCGGGTGGAAGGGCTCTTATCCTGATGATATGCCCTCCGGCGTTTACAGCAGCGGGCCGTACGAATGGACAGATCCTAAAAAGTATTATAAATTAGCTGATGCCGGCCGCGACTGGGTGTTTAAAGACGAAACGGGTATTCCTTCACAGCCACCTTACAGCACCCTTGCAAAGGTGATCCCAAATTTAACCTGGGATACTACGCTGCCTTTCCCGCTTAACAACAGCTGGGGATACCATGATGCCGCAACCGGAGCCGGTCGTTATGACAAGTATTATAGTGAAATGGTGAAAAGATATGGGCAGCCAAAAACCATGGTGAATTTTTCTGATAAAATGCAGCTGATGAATGCTGTTGGTTACCAGGGGATATTTGAAGCCGCCGGGCATAAACTGAACGAAACGGGAGGGGTGATGTTATGGAAGCTGAACGCTGCGTTGCCAAGTGTTATCTGGCAGATATATGACTGGTACCTTGAACCGAATGCTGGCTATTATGCCATGCAAAATGCCTGCGAACCGTTACATATCCAATTTAATCAGGATGATTCAACAGCCGCTGTGATTAACAGGACGCACTATGCAACCGGTGTTTTGACTGCTAAAGCGGATGTTTATGATATTGACAGCAAGTTAATAAAGACCCTAAATGTAGGCCATATTGGCCTTGCCGATGCCGGAACGCAGGAAGTTATCAAATTAAAGGATGTATTGGCAAATGCAAAAGGCGTAAGCTTTGTGGTACTTAACTTAATAAACGCAATGGGAAAAACAGTTTCACACAATGTTTACTGGCTTGCAGCAGATAATAACTTTAATGAATTTAACAGTTTGAAGAATACGCAGGTACAGGTAAAAGTAATAAAAGCCGAAAAAGGGGCCAGCGAAAATAAATGGACACTTCAATTTACTAACAACACCAATAAACTTGCATTTTTTGTACGACCACAGTTAATGAAGAATGGGGAAGAGTTGATGCCAAGTTACTGGACGGGGAATTACTTTTCACTTGCCCCACACGAAAATATAACTGTATCGGTAAGCGCCCCTGTAGCAAAGCTGGGAAATGTGCAGCCAACAGTTTTGGTTGAAGGATGGAACATTGATAAACTGGTAATAACATTACCATCAAAATAAAAACAATCACCCTAAAACAATCACGTTTGGCAAAGCCCTTCTGTTTATCGGAGGGCTTTTGTTATTTCAGGCTTTTAATTCTTTAAGCAATTCTTCAGCTTATGGGCATCTAACCATTTCCAGGTTTTTGTTTAGCGTACTCAATGTTTAATTCGGGAGGGATTAATATATGTACCATATGTATGTATATTTATCGCTTATAAAAGTAAAATGCCTGAAAAAAAGGAAGAAAAAAAGAATCCAGCATCTATTAAGCACATGGCTCACGAGGCCCTGCATGACCTGATCCATTTTGACAGCAAGTTTTTCAGAACTTTGCCACCCCTGGTATTCAAGCCAGGCTATTTGGCAGAGCAAAGCTTCACCTCAAAACAAAATCAGTATGTAAAGCCGTTTGCCTTGTTCGTTTTTCTGAATTTTATCTTTTTTATATTTAAATCGCCTGGCTTATTTGGCTACTCATTATATTCTTATGGGGATACCAGCTGGATACGTGAAATTATTTTACGCCAGCAAGCTGAGCAGCATCTTTCATTAAATATTTTAACCGAGCGGTTTAATATGGCTATGCGTTTTGAACAGAAAGAATACCTGGTAATAATGGTGCCTCTTTTTGCATTGATCCTACAGCTTTTATATGTTTTTAAAAGACGTAATTACGCGGAGCACCTGGTATTCGCACTTTATTTTTATTCGTTTTTTATCATTTACCTTATGGTGATGCCTTATGTGATTATTCTCTTTGTAAGTTTGATGAAGAAACTTAACATCGGATTAGATATATTATACTCGCAAGACGCATTGGTTTGCCTTATTTTTATCGTATGTTTTATCTATCTGTTTTTTGCTGTCCGAAAGGTTTACAAAGAAAAATGGATATGGAATCTTTTAAAATCTGTTATACTTAGCTGCGGTGTTTATTACCTTATCGCTTTTGTTTACCGGTATGTGTTGTTTTTTATTGTGATGCATAGCATAGCCGGGTAGCCAGACAGTTCCGTTTAATATACCAAAAGGTTGGTACAAAATATAGAGGAAAGTAACCAGCGTGCCATCGGCACGCAATATATCGGAGTTCCGCACCGCTGGCACAGATTTTATTCCTCTATATTCTGTTACCGACCTTTGGCCCCGGATGGGCTGCTCGTATTCATTCAAATGCCCAAAGTTTGCCGTTAACTTTAAACCTGCTTCCAATAGTAGCAGCCTGCTGTTATTATATTGTTATATATTTCAACCAATTGCTATTCTTGAGCCTTTAATTATTTGACGCGTTGTCCGGAAGTATAAGGTTGTCAGAACTTTCCTTATTTAACTTTGTTATTTAATAATTTTAGTGCTGATGACTAATACCGGTATTTTAGTAATAGGGGCGGGTGCGGCGGGCCTGATGGCAGCGCGGATACTGGCAAAATCCGGCTGCAAAGTAACCGTGTTGGAGGCGCGCGACCGCTGCGGCGGGCGGATCCACACTCTGACGGATGAGATATTTTTTAAAAACGCTGAATTGGGCGCCGAGTTTGTGCACGGTGATTTGCCGGTCACATTAAGTTTATTAAACGAGGCCGGTATATCTTATTACCCGGCAGGCGGCGAAATGTGGCAATTCAAAAATGGAAGTTTTGTTAAGGAAGAGGAGCAGATAGCAGGGTGGGATATGTTGCTCAAAAAATTAGGCAAGCTTAAAAAGGATATTACAATTGAAAACTTTTTGCAAAAGGAGTTTAGCGACGATAATTATACGGAACTAAGAGATTCTGTTAGCAGTTTTGTATCCGGCTATGATACCGCTGATCCGGCAAAAGCAAGTGCCTTTGCGTTGCGGAAAGAATGGCAAAGCGAAGACAACAACGCCCAGCATCGTATTAAACCTGGATATAGTGCGATGATAAAATACCTGATCAAAGAACTGAAAGCAGCCAAAGGAGCGCTGTGGCTGAATTGTGCAGTGAAAGAAATTCATTGGCAAGCAGGAAAAGTAAAGGCTATCATTGAAGACGGAACGGTATATGAGGGCGGTAAAATACTTATCGCGCTGCCTTTAGGGGTATTACAAGCGGGCAATGATGAAAAAGGCACGATCCGCTTTATTCCTGCAATCAGTAAACAGGAAAAAGCAATAAAAGCAATGGGATTTGGTGCGATCATTAAAATTTTGCTGGAGTTTGATAAGCCGTTTTGGGAGAATAAGACGAAGGGAAAACAAACAGGAAAAATCCTAAAAAATATGGCCTTCCTGTTTTCGGAAGAAGAAATCCCAACCTGGTGGACACAGGTGCCACAATACAGCCCTGTTCTTACCGGCTGGTTAGGAGGACCGGCTGCAGCAGCAAAGAAGGATACACCAGACGAAG
>JAQNCM010000626.1 GCA_029237615.1 Mucilaginibacter sp. | reverse complement strand
TTACGCCGGTATTCGGAGGCTACTCCGCTCGAGTCGCGGTTCCCGCCTACTCGACGGTGTCCGTTTCCCTGACTTGAGCACAACAGCAGCGCACTGCTCGGGCGGCACAGTTCCGTGTCGCCCGGGCAGTCTGTTTTCACGCTGGCGTGGGTTAGCTCACTGTGGAAGCACGCCTCCCGTCAGCGTGCTTTGTCCCCCGCTGTTCGGATAGACAATCTGCAGGACCACATCCTCGCCCGGGCGGAGACCGGCAACGATCGCATTGAACTGAGACCTGTCATTCACCGGCTTGCGATTGATACCTTCAATGATCACCCCAGGCCCAACCTGCGGCCTGAGTTCGTCGGCAAACGAGCCCGGAATCACGGACTGGATCACTACGCCGTGCAGGCCTGCAGGTGCGTTGCCGGGAAGATCGGCGACCGTCAGACCCAGCTTGGTCTTGCTTGGACTCACGCTCGGCGCTCCCGGTTCGTCGCTGGACCGGTCGCTTGCTACCTGCTCGATCTCGGCACGGTCGTCCACGGTGCAGGTCGTCGTCAACTTCTGCCCATTGCGCAGATAGCCGATGGTGACCTTGGAGCCAGGATGCCGGGTAGTGATGTTGTCGACCAGGTCGTCCCCATCCTTGACCGGCTTGCCGTCGACCGAGACGATCACGTCATTCGCCTTGAGCCCAGCTCTCTCGGCAGCCTTCCCCGAAGTCACCGAACTGATCAGCACTCCTGTCGAGGCGTTGTACATCTTCGCAACCGCGCTGTTCAGATTCGGCTGGTACGTGATGCCAATCGACCCGCGAACCACCTTGTGCTCCGGCGCGATCAGTTGGTTGTAGACCTCCACTACAGTGTTCGAAGGAATGGCGAAGCCAATGCCCATGGACCCCGCGCTTTGCGTCACAATCGCATCGTTCACGCCGATCACCTGCGCGTTCATGTTCAACAGCGGACCACCGGAGTTGCCCGGATTGATCGCCGCATCCGTATGGATGATGTGCTTGAACTGGCCACCAATGCTTCCATTGATCCTGCGGTTCTTCGCCGAGACGATGCCCGCGGTCACTGTCTGCGACAGGTCGAAGGGAGATCCGATCGCCTCCACCGAGTCGCCTGGCTGCGCAGCATCGGAGTTGCCAAGCTTCACCGTCGGCAAAGAGTGATCCACATCGATCTTGATGACTGCCAGATCCGTTGCCTTGTCGAGACCGACCAGGCGTGCGCGGTGTCCTTGCTCGCTCTCGGGGTCGGTGCTCAGCTTGACATAGATGCGATCGGCCTTTTCGATCACATGCGCGGCGGTCACAATGTAACCGCGCGGGTCAACAATGAAGCCTGAGCCCAGCGCGCGCTCCTCCTGCTGCTGCTGATTGCGGCCGTCCATACCTGGCGCGCCACCGAAGAAGCGATTGAAGAAGTCCTGCATGTTGGGACTTTGGTTCTCACTGCCGCCCTCGTCGCCATCGTCACCCGGGGCTGCCGGCCCTCTCTCGGCTTTCGCGTCTTGATGAGGAAGGATCTCTGTGTTGATATTCACCACTGCTGGGCCGGTCTCCTTCGCGATTCTGGCGAACGGTGTGGAAAGATCGACAGTGCTCGCGATCGTCAGCGGCGTCGCATCGCTCAGATCGACTGCCTTCCTGGCCTGGCCGTGAACACCGTGAGCGAGCGCAGAGCCGATCAGGATGGCGCTCAGCGTCGCTGCCGAGAGAGTCACCGGAAGTGGTATGGGTCGTGTACGGAATCGTGCGAACAGATCATGCATTTCTAGCTACCTCATAGCCCACATGGGCGTGTTGGTTAGACTAATCAATTAGTATTTCGGCTCAAGCAAGCCCGTCGAATGTTTTTGCATCGGTTAAATGTGGAGCAGGAAGAAGGGGGGCCGGGCCGCGTTCGGCTCGCCCACGCAAGGCTCGGTTACGAACAGAACTGTAGTGGAGAAGCCAGCCCGCGAGTCGTTCCAAAGCACCAGCAGTGCCGCCGGTTGCGCCCACACAGCCGGCTCCTGCTTGCCGGGAACGAAACGCTGGTCAGCCGCTGCTAGCAGGTGCGGCGCCGCGACACGCGGACGATGCGCGCGCACCTTCAAGTGACGCACCTCAGGACGCGAAGCAGTGGTTAGTGCTGCATGGGTGAGTGTTGCCCGTGAGGACCAGTCGCCACGCACATAGGCCGCCTCAGTGGGAACAATCTGAGTGGGGGCAGTCTGGTTGCGTGCAGCCTGGGTACGGGGTTGAAATGCGACCAAAGCAGGGCTCTGCACCAGCAGCGCGCAGATGACGAGCAGCCCGGCTGCAGCCCCCAGCAACGGCCCCCGTCCGCTGGCCTGAGAGTCTTTGCGGCCCGAAAGAATGTGCTCGATGCGGCGGCCAAGCTGCGATTTGCCGCTCAGCAGGCTGGGCAGAACACGCGGGCTGCGACGAACGACTGCCTCGGCAATCTGGGTCAGGTTCATGGCGTACGCACGCGGCGCCGCGGAACGAAGCACCGCATCGTCGCACGCCATCTCGCGCGTTGCGACCAGCTGCCGCTCGAACCAGACAAGCGGCGGATGAAGCGGGAAAATGCAGCGCATGCACCCCATCAGGAGCAGCATCCAGTCATCGCGGCGCTCCAGATGCTCGCCTTCGTGGCGCAGCACCTGCCGGATCTGCTCTTCGCTCAACAGCCTCAGCAGCCGCTGCGGCAACACGATAGCCGGCTTCCACAGACCGATGGCGACCGGCGCCTCGATCGCGTCGGACATATATAAGGTGACGCGACCACGGGAGCGAAGCTCCAGCAGCTCGGCGTAGCCCGCCATCTCGTCCGCTCCCCATGGAATCGCCCCGAGAACCAGCGACCGCACCGACCATACGCCGGCGATCAGGCGCACCATGGCTGCAATCGAACATGCAGCCCAGATACCGGCACATAGCAGACCCCAATGGCTGTCGACCGTAAACAGGGGCGACAGCACCCCCGCTGAGGCAGCCGGCACTGCGTTGACGCTGCCGCCCCGCACTGCTCCGAGCCACTCCGCCACCGGCAGCAGCACACACGCAGCATACGCAGCGAACCACATCCGATAGCGCAGCCGGGAAGAAAGGTCAGGCAACGCGCGCAGCAGCAGCGAAGTGAATGCTGCCAGCACCAGGCCCTGCCAGAGGCTCGCGATCCACAACGAGCTCAGAGCGGAGGAGACGGGGAGCAGACTCGATGCGTTCACTCGACCTCCGCAATGCGGCGCTTCAGTCGTCTCAACTCTTCCGCGCTCAGGCCCCCATCGCCCAGCAGTGAGGCGAGAAGCTGCTCGCGTGAGTTGTTGAAGAACCGCTGAACAATGTGGCG
>JAQNCM010000017.1 GCA_029237615.1 Mucilaginibacter sp. | reverse complement strand
GCGGTTATGGAAACTGCTAAGGCAGTTAATTCGCCGGTAATTATCCAGTTGTCTAACGGCGGCGCGCAGTTTTACGCGGGTAAATCATTAGATAACTCAAAACTGCAGGCCTGCATTTTAGGTGCGGTGTCAGCAGCAAAACACGTTCATTTATTGGCCGAGCATTATGGCATTGCTGTAATATTGCATACCGATCACGCCGCTATGAAATTTTTACCATGGATCGATGGCTTGTTAGATCACGGAGAAAAATTCTTTGCTGAAACGGGTAAACCCTTATTTTCATCGCACATGCTGGACCTTTCCGAAGAGCCTTTACATGAAAATATCGAAATATCAGCAAAATACCTGGCTCGTATGGCTAAAATGGGCATGACGCTGGAGATTGAATTAGGTGTTACAGGTGGTGAAGAAGACGGCGTTGACAACTCTGATGTTGACAGTTCACGTTTATATACGCAGCCAGAAGATGTTGCTTATTCTTACGAAGAACTTTCAAAAGTAAGTCCCCGTTTTACAGTGGCTGCTGCTTTTGGTAATGTACATGGTGTTTACAAGCCGGGTAACGTTAAACTGCAACCGGTAATTTTGCATAATTCACAGGAATACCTGAAAAAGAAATTTAACCTTGCTGCAGAAAAACCAATCAATTTTGTATTTCACGGAGGGTCAGGTTCAAGTCAGGAGGAGATCAGGGAAGCAATTTCTTACGGTGCAATAAAAATGAACATTGATACTGATATGCAATGGGCGTACTGGGAAGGAATCAAAGATTATTATAAATCAAAAGAAGCTTACCTGCAAAGCCAGATAGGAAATCCTGAAGGTGAAGATTCCCCGAACAAGAAATATTATGACCCGCGTGTATGGTTGCGCAAGGGCGAAGAATCTTTTGTTAAAAGATTAACAGTTGCATTTGGCGATTTGAATTGCCTTGATGTGAACAGTAAGTTATAATTTTGAGACTGGAGGTTAGAGGTTAGTGATTAGTTGAAAAGCAAGATTTTACTAATCTCTAACCGCTAGCCGCTAATCTCTTCCTCGATATATGTTTCAAAAAATACAAGTAAGCAAAGTAACGGCGCCTGCCGACCTGGAGAAGGTGTTTGCGATTCGGCGCGAAGTGTTTGTTGGCGAGCAGAATTGTCTCCCCGAGCTGGAATGGGAGTTCGAAGACGAATCTAATCACTTTTTGGCGACTATTGATGGCGAGCCCGCCGGGGCGTCCCGTTGGCGTAAAACAGATAAGGGTTATAAACTGGAACGTTTTGCGGTATTAAAAAAGTTCCGTGGAATAGGAGTGGGGCAGGAATTGGTAAAAGCGGTTTTAGCCGATTTGCCGGAAGATGCAAACTATATTTACATGCATGCCCAGATACAGGCCGTGTCTTTATACGAAAAATTTGGTTTTGAAAAGACAGGTCCGGAGTTCGAAGAAGCAGGGATAAGGCATTATAAGATGATAAGGAAATAATTGTTGATTTCGGATTTTCGATTTTAAAAGCTATGTCATTTCGAACGAGGTACGAGGAGAAAACCTATATGCCATACTCCAGATAAATTTAAATTTGCGATACTCGCTACCAAAGAAAATCAGTCACCAATCTCATCATTTAAAAATCTCCATTCGGGATTCTCGGATGCTATCAGTAATTCCTTCTTTTCTCTGCGCCATTTTTTGATTTCCTTTTCTCTTTCTATAGCGCTATTTACATCACTGAAGTGCTCGTAGTAGATCAAATTATAGCAATAGTACTTTCCTGTAAATGTCTTTTTGTTTCCTTTATTTTCGAGGTGTTCATATAATCGCCGGTTTAAATCATTCGTAACTCCAATGTATAATACAGATTTGTCGGGATTGGTAGTTATATAAACATAAAAGTTATAGTTCCACATATATAATTCAGCTTGTCCGTTACATAAGATTTCTCCTCGTACCTCGTTCGAAATGACATTTTTGATGAGCGAGGAGAAAAGTTATATTGGATTTGTTCTCAGGTTATTTATACTTAAATCCATTCACAATCCCATCTAATTCCTGCCAAACTTTATTTTTATATGGCTTTGGCGAAAGTTCAAAAAGCAGAGCCGAATGATTTGTATAATTACGAACATGTATCCGGGTAAAAAACTCAATTGGCTTGCCTGTCAAAAAATTAAGGGTTAATATTTTACCCTCGTAGGTTTCCTGGTCATTAATAGCTGTCTTTACCCTTTTAATTTGCGGCTTTGTAAAACTGACATCTTTATTCTCGGGCTTTGTTTTATTATTACTTCTAAATAAGCCATTAAAATATTGAACCAGATAAGTTTGTAACGTGTCATGGTTGATTTTTGGAGAACCTTCAATAAACCATAAGTAAGTATACGACCAGTATTCGTCACTTTCGGCATTGCTCCATCCCGGCGTAAAGCGTATCTCTTCATTGCCTCTGTAAGGTATTTCAGGTGCAAAGCTTATTGGGAAGGCTATCTTTTCAACTCCCCATTTTTCGGGTAGGGGTAAGCTGTAGGAGGTTTGCTGACAAAAGCTTCGCTCCGCAATGAAAACAGCTAATAACATCAACAGGATCTTTCTCATAACGGCCGAATAGTTTAAGTATATAAAGCTATTGCAGTTTAATCAATTAATCTATAGCAAAGGTGTTAATTATTGTTAATTGTGGCTTTACGACATTATTTCCTATCATCCAAATATCCTTTCCGAAAAATCCATAGCCTCACGCCATTTGTCCAAATTAAGGCGTATGTGCTCGTTTTTTGATTGAAGGTAGCCAATCAGGTTTTCGGTAGCGATGTTGCCCGTAAGCTCATCCTTCGCCATCGGGCAGCCGCCGTATCCTTTTAAGGCTGTGTCAAACCACCGGCATCCGCCGTTATAGGCAGCTTCAATTTTGGGGCGCCAGGTGTCAGGGGTTGAGTGGAGGTGCATGCCAAATTTCCCCTTCTCAAAACCTACTAAGCTCTCCATAATCTGGGAGATCTGTTCAGGCGTGGCAATGCCGATCGTGTCGGCTAAATAAATATTATTAATCCCCAGGCTGATAAACCGGTCGGCCCAGGTTTGCAAAATTTCGATACTCCAATCGTCACCATAAGGATTGCCAAAGGCCATCGATAAGTAAATCCGGAGCTTTTTATTTTTTTGTTCGCACAGGTTATGAATGTTTTTTACGGTATCAAACGCCTTATCTATCGTCGAATTGGCATTTCGCTGCTGAAAAGTTTCTGAAATAGAAAATGGATATCCCAAATAAGTGATGGTATCGTATCGAACTGCTTCTTCGGCGCCCCGGTAATTAGCGACAATGGCCAGTAGCTTTGATCTTGAATTGCTTAGGTCAAGCTGTTTTAAAACCTCAGCAGTGTCCTGCATTTGCGGAATGGCTTTGGCCGAAACAAAGCTTCCGAAATCAATGGTATCAAAACCAACCTGCAGCAACAAATTAATATAAGCGGCCTTTAACGCTGTTGGAATGAATTGGTGAATACCCTGCATGGCATCACGCGGGCATTCGGTTAACTTTATTTCAGATTTGCTCATGGTACTGTCGGGTGCGGAACAAATCTACTTAATTGTCAGTAACGATCTTGATTCCTGAAATCCTGTTATAGCAACAAACTGCCTGCTGCGGTTTAATCGGGTTTTGATACCTGTAGTGTTTTATCAGTCAGCGTTTCCTTTTTAAACTGGCGTATAATAAGCCGGCTGCCGCCATTAAAGCTAACATAGCTGCCAATCCAGTTGATGAAGACGATCACCTTATTCCTGAAGCCCAAAAGCGAGATCAAATGCACAAACATCCATATTAACCAGGCAAAGAAGCCCTGGAATTTTACCTTGCCCAAATCAGCAACCGCTTTGTTTCTCCCTATGGTAGCCAATGATCCCTTGTCGTTGTATTTAAACGGTTTCAGTGGCTCACCATTAATGATTTCTGTTATAGTTTGCGCAACGTATTTCCCTTGTTGAATCGCCACCTGTGCAACGCCGGGATGCCCTTTTGGTGTTTCGTCTGTGATCATGGCGGCGACATCGCCTATTGCAAAAATATTTCCGGTTCCTTCGACACGGCAATTAGGATCGACTTTTAATTTATTACCCCTAACTATTACCTCTTTATTCATTCCTTTAGGAATTACTCCCATTACCCCGGCAGACCATATCACGTTATTGGTGCGGATAGTTTTACCACCTTCAAACTTAATTTCATTCCCGTCATAACTTTCAACCTTTACATTGAGCATTACTTCAACACCCATGTTTTTCAGATAGGTATAGGCGGCTTTTGAAGCTTCGTCAGACATGGGCCCTAAAACCTTGGGTAAAAAGTCCACCAGGTATACCTTCATATCTTCTTTCCGGAGTTCGGGGTAGTCCTTATTGAGAATGTAATTCCGTATTTCGGCAAGGGCTCCGGCCAGTTCAACACCTGTAGGCCCGGCGCCAACTAACACAAAAGATAGTAAAGGCTCACGGTCGCCTTTTGTCGGTTTTAAGGTAGCCTCTTCTAAACTTTGCAAAACAAGGTATCTCAAATTTAATGCTTCAGGAATAGACTTCATGGGCATTGCAAATTTTTCAATATCCTTATTGCCGAAAAAGTTTGTAGTGGAACCAGTAGCAATCACCAGGTAGTCGTAAGCAATTTCGCCGATTGAAGTATCGATGGTGTTTTTTTCAGGGTTGATCTTTGATACCTCGGCCACATTAAAACGAAAGTTTTTTTGCCCTGAGAAATTTTTTCGCAGGGAAAAGGCTATTGATTCCGCCTCCAGGCTGCCGGTTGCAACCTGGTAAAGCAATGGCTGAAAAGTATGGTAATTGTGCTTATCAACCAATAAAACCTCTACCGGTTTATCAGCAAGATTTTTTGCAACCTCCAGTCCTCCGAAACCACCACCCACAATTACAACTTGCGGAAATTTTGCTTTATCATTTTTACCATCCATACCCTTGAATTTTTATTAAAATTCCATATTAATTAACTAATATGATAATATAGTAAACAAAAAAGGCCCCAAAAGTTCTTTGGGGCCTTAAATAAAAATAGATATTTTTTATTTCAGATCTTTTTTTCCAAAGTCCACAATAACTGGTGTTGCAATGCATATTGACGAATAAGTTCCAAAGCATACCCCTATAAGCAATGCAAATGAGAACCCGCGTATAACATCGCCACCGAATATAAATAGTACCAATAAAATTAAGAGTACCGTTAAGGCAGTGATAATTGTACGGCTTAATGTGTTATTGATCGCATCGTTAATTACAGCCTTCGGATCATCAGTTTTTGAATGATGAAGGTTAAGGAACTCACGGATACGGTCGAATACTACCACTGTATCATTAATAGAGTAACCTATTACGGTAAGTATAGCGGCTATAAACGACTGGTCGATATCCAGCGAGAATGGAAGTACATTTTTAAATAATGAGAAAAATGCAAGTACCATCAATGCGTCATGTGCGGTAGCGAACATCGCACCTAAACTAAACTGCCATTTACGGAAACGTATAAATATATAGGCTGAAATAATAATAATCGCAAATATTACCGTTAATGCTGCCGACTTTTTAAGCCCGTTTGCAATTGTTGGTGCAACCTTTTGGGTAATAACAATGTTAGCTTTAGTAATATGGGTTTGCGGTGTCGCATCAAGTGATTTTATCAACGCATCCTGCACTTTGGCGTCAGCATTTGGGTCGGTATCATCAATCAGGTATTTGGTGGTGATGCTTATATCAGATCCAAATGTTT
>JAQNCM010000437.1 GCA_029237615.1 Mucilaginibacter sp. | reverse complement strand
TCTGACCGCACCGGAATAGGGACGTGGTTATCCGGACTTCCCGCATATGCTTTGAGAGACAGCTACCAGTTAACTCTCAGTTCATCGATAACTGCGATATCAAATTTTTCCGAGAGTGATCCTCACCCACCCTATTCCTCTCATATGCCAACCCCCTGTCCCACTCCCCCATCCATCTCAATGCAAGTCCACCATCTGTCTTTCAGCGTCCCATGCTCCCTTCTTTCACCTCCCACCAGGCAGCCGACTATCACCCTGAGATCCCCCCAAATGGATCTAGGCTCCGATACAGACATAATAATCATCCCACAGATTATCGCAGCTCACCTTACAGATCCCGTCAATCAGCAGTTGCAACAGACCGGGAGCACACAGAATGGCATTGAGTGGATTACTACCCACCGATGGATTCCAGGCGTAACTGTTTCGCCCCCCAAAAAAGTTAGTCAAAACCAGCTCTAACTTCTTCCGCCGAGGTTGTAAGAACTTACAATTGCGCGAATGTGATGCCGTTGCTGCCTATTATGCTCTGGCAGGTATCGTCGTCTCGGATTTGGTAGTATTGGTTGCCTTGGGATCGTGTTAGATCAGTTTGCCCACTCAGCCCCGCAATCAGCATGAGTTGGGACCAGAACGTACAAGTGCTAATAGTCCCTGGAAACACCGGATTAGGCACGTAGGTGGGCGTCTGTGTCGGGGGCCTGGTGGTGCGGGAGCTGGTGATGGGCGTGTCGGGCTTGGTAGGCGAGCACGCTCCGGTGACGAAGGTGGTAGTGGCGACCGTCCGGTCTGCGGTGACTGTGACCGTTGCCGTGCCGAGAATTAGGCTCGTTGCCGTCTTGATGATTAGGCTGGTGCTGGTCAGGACGCGGGTTGACGTGTTTATGACCAGGCTCGTGGATGTCGCCAATACGAGGCTGGTATAAGTCACGATGGCCGTGCTGGAGACCTGGGCTGTCCGCGTGACGATGCTCGTAGCCGTTACGACGCTGGTTGTCAGTGCTATACTGGAGACGGTCCGCGTGGACGTGCTGGTTGTCAGAACGACGGACGTGATCGTAGCCGGTACGGCGATTGTTGTAGTCCGCGTCAACGACGCAACCGCGGTACTCGTGACGATAGTCGTGGAAGTAACCCACACCGTCCCCGTTCCTGTAGGTGGCGAAGTTATCGGACCTGATGATGTGCTTGACGAGACCGCACCGCAAGATCCAAACGCGGGCTGACAGGCTCCGCTGCAGTAGTCGTTCGTGCTTCCGCAGTATCCGTGCTCTGAGCAGCAGGCACCCCACCTAGACCCTGCGCAGGTGACACCATTCCCGCATGTTCCGTCTGTACTAATCACAAGGGACGGTGTCGGAGACGGCGACGGAGTGCTGCCGCCTTTCCCGTCTTCGGCGACGCAGTAGTCGCTCCCTGCCGTGAGATCACAGGTTGTTATTGTCGGGTTGTCGAGAAGGAACTCTGAGACCGAGATGCCTTGGGCGCTGGATAGCGAGGCGCAAGTGTCTCCTTGCTTTGCTTTGACGGTACGTGTGCATGCCCGTGGTGATAGTTGATATCCATATGTTGTGCTGACGGATAGTCCAATGTTCACGGCTAAAACAAGCCTCTGCCACGTTAAATAGACCATGACGACTTATTATGCCACCTTTGTACTTCCGAAAATCTGGCAAGTTCCGAAGATGCGACGTTCAGGGTAGATCAAAAAGAGACTTCGACATAGCATGTCATTATTAAGACATGGGAAACGAACGTGTTTATCTGTAATGCATGAATGAGACTCTTATAATACGAAAAGTCATATTACTCGTGCGGTTGGAGGCGAGGTCCAAAGGCAACGATTGTCCCACGATAGAGAAGCAGTGAGAGAGTAGCAGCCGATGTCACCTACCTTTATGTCAGGACCGCAGTCTAGCGTGTTGATATGGGTGTGTTCATTGTTGAAAGCAGATCCGGACCTCGGGAGGCGGCTAATAATAGGATCAGCAATATACAGCCGTGACCTTGTGGTGAAAATAATGTCCGGCAATATAGAAGATGCGACCACAAACGGGAACACCACACAAATACCCGGTCTTGGTTCCCAGTCACGGATACGGCGTCCATATTTCCGGGAATCAGATCCGTCTCTGCCAGGTCCCGATGTGTTGTCGGTTGTCTAAATATCGGTTCACCACAGCAGTTTGGTGATGCTGCAACGTTGCGATCCCTCTGCTGACTGCTGTTCCCAAGCACTAGATGTGTTCGTCGTCGTGGGGCCCGTATGATTTGTACCATGGAAGCTTGATGCAACTGATATTACTACACATAGCCGTCGACTTTTGCCGGTCAGCTTTCACAGGCCGCTCTGGGGTATATGCTACACTACCTACTGTGCCGAAGGTAGTGGATATGTGCATTGTGGACGTCAAGCATTCCCATACAGCACTCCCAGCACTCCCGAACAAGTGGGGAAATGACTAGAGCTGTCCCGGACTAAGCAGCGGTGTATCCCAACAATGTACAGGACTTAGAGAAAGGTGGAGGCCTTATACCCTTATTGATCAAGAAATTGTTTGAACAACGTACAAGCCTTCATTATGATTGTGCCGGGAAAAGAACATCACACACTGACATGTACATACTTTCTATGTGATTGGCAAATCATGAGGACTGGTAGTCTCCTAAAGTGCAACTCAT
>JAQNCM010000366.1 GCA_029237615.1 Mucilaginibacter sp. | reverse complement strand
TTCTTAACCACAGCATTAAACAGCTGGTTGGTAGTGTCTGAGAGATAATAGGCAGTGCCGCCCCCGCTTATATTAAGGCGGGCGGCTTTAATCCCGGCAGGGTAAGGCTCATTGAATGTGCCATTTATGGCCGTTGTAACATTACTGCTATCGCTACTGTCATCGTTATTATCGCCATCATCCATATAGTTTGGGTCATTATCGTTATTATCATTATGATAGTAGCCGAAATGATTGCCCGGCCAAAAGTTATAACGGTTTCCAAAATTGCCAAAAAATAACAGGCCCAGTCCAACCACCACCACGGTTATTTTTACGATAGTTGCCCAGGGCGATCTGTTGTGCGCAAACACAAGATTTACACCACCTATTATCAGGAATATTGGCCACAAACGAAAAACATTATACCAATGGAAATGAAGAAAGCCGTAATTGCTTAACAGGATGGCTGCCCCTATAAGCACAAGGACAAGGCCCGGAATTAATTTGTCGTTTTTCATCTTTTTATCGTTTTAACGGCATTGATAGTTCTTATGCCGGGTTATTAAATATTTTTACTGGCCCGGATTTCAGGGTTCTATAATGGTAGTATTATCAGTTGTTGAAGAATTGTCTGCGGCAGGATTTTCATTTTTAGCAGGGTCCTGCCAGTCTTGTCTATGCCACGGCTCTCTTTTTTGGCCGGATACGATAAGTGCTGCACCTATCAGAACCAATACAGCTGGCCATAACCTTTCAAAGTCAAAGTCGGGGATCAGGTCATAGTTTTCTATCAAAATGGCGGCGCCAATAAAGATCAGTACTATGCCAACAATCAGCCCTGCGTTTGACCGTTGCTTTGGCGGCATATAACCGGCGGGCTCACTTTCAAACGGATTACCGGCGTATGCCCTGTATGGATCTTCAAACGGCGGAGGAGGCGGAGTAAATTGGTCACCCGGATTTTGCGGAGGTACAGTATAGTCAACTGTTGGGTTATTATATTGGTTGTATATGTACCCTTTTCTTGGCAGCACTATCCACAACACAATGTAAGGTATAATACCCACACCCATTATAATAACAGTGAATGCAAATAACAGGCGGACTATTGTTACGTCCATTTCAAAATATTCTGCGAGGCCTGAGCAAACACCACCTAACACCTTGTGGTATTCGTCGCGATATAGCTTCTTGTTCATATGATTAGTTTTAATTGATTTTTATATTTGACCGTATGTTGGTTTTATTACTATTTCGTCCACATTTGCCCCTGCGCTCATTTTATAAGTATTTATAATGGTTGATGCGATGTCTTCGGGCAATACCATTTTATCTTTATCAACCGTCATTCCCTTCCATGAATCTGTTAAGGTTGAGCCGGGAATAATTGCGGTTACCTTTACCCCATATTGCTGCATTTCCAGCCGCATTACTTTAGTAAGACCAAGCAGCGCATATTTTGTTACACTGTATGTACCGGCCTCAGCAATAGGCGTTAACGATGCTACTGAACAGATATTAAAGATGTGTCCCTTACGAGCGCCCATCAGTTTTTTTCCGAAATACCGGTATAACTCATAGGCCGGCATCAGGTTGGTATTTACCAGTTTTTCAAAGGTTTCCTCTTTATCATCAAGGATGCTCGAATACTCATACATGCCCGCGTTGTTTACAATGATGCCAATAAAGCCTAATTCTTTTTCGGCTGCAACGGCAAATGCTAATACCTGTTCTTTAATACTGCAATCCGCAACGGCAGTATATATTTTTATGGCAGGATTAATGGCTGATAGCTCACTTTTAAAAGCAGCCAGATCTGCACTTGTCCTTGAACAAATTGCAAGGTTTATTCCTTCTTTAGCAAAGGCTATTGCAGTAGCTCGCCCCATTCCTTTGGTTGATGCAGTAATCAGCGCATTCTTCATATTACTAATGTATTTATTATACAAATCTAATTTTATTTAAACGTGCTTAAATAATGCATTTGGCAAAGCGGGCTAAATTTTCGGTAAACGGCAGGAAAGTAGCGGTAAATGGAAATTAATTTATTTGTGTGGCTGTAAATTAAAACTAAAGTGAGTGCGTTATAAATTTCTATACTTTTACATTTTAAGGCGTTATAATAAAACAATTCAAAACATGCTTCAATTAAGTAAGTTAATTCTTTGCTCATTGCTTTCCCTCTGTTTTATGTCAAGGGGATCTTCCCCGTATAATACAATTTCTAAAGGGCAACAACCACAGATCACAACAGATAATAAAGGAATTGTAAGAGTTGTATTTGGCGGGGCCGATAGCATATTTTGTTCAACTTCTTCCAATCAGGGTAAAACGTTTTCAAAACCTGTATTGGTAGGTGTTGTTCCTAAAATGCATTTGGGTATGGCCCGTGGTCCGCAATTAGCAACCTCGGCTGATTACAGTGTCATAACAGCTATGGATCAAAAAGGCGATATTCATTTTTTTGTTTTAAAACACAATGAAGGTGGCTGGGAAAGAAAAGGTTTTGTAAATGATGTCCGTTCCTCCGCGCCCGAAGGATTGATGAATATCGCGGCTGATAAACAGAATAATTTTTATGCCACCTGGCTGGATTTACGGGCTGGCAAAAGCAACAATATTTATTTTTCATCAATAGCAGTCTCTAAAACAGACAAATGGTTAAAAAATAGTTTGATTTACAAATCTCCCGATGGCCATGTTTGTGAATGTTGCAGACCGAGTATAGCCGTGCAGGGATCGCAGGTAGCAATTATGTTCAGAAACTGGTTGCTCGGATCACGGGATCTTTATCTTATAAAATCAAACAACCGCGGCGAAACCTTTGCTGCCGCACAAAAGCTGGGAAACGGTACATGGAAACTAAATGCATGCCCTATGGATGGAGGGGGACTCAGCTTTAATAACAGCAATTCAATCAACACAGTATGGCAAAGACAAGGTATCGTATATGCTTGCGAGCCCGGAAAAATGGAAATTGAACTAGGCAATGGCAGGGATTGCAGCATTATATCAAACAACGATCAAGAAATAGTAGCTATGGGAAGTAACGGTGATTTAAAACTTAAATATCTAAAAACCAATAAGGAGATTTTTATAGGTAAAGGGAGTTATTTAAAAACCTTGAGTTTACCGGGAGATCACATTCTTTGTGTTTGGCAAGATGATGACACGATCAAATCAAAGGTTATGTAATTAAAACTCAGAGGATAAATAACATATATCAAAAGACATTATTCCTGTGGCTTTATCCGGAAGAGGAAATAGGTTTGGCTGGTGTAACTGAATACAATTACTAAAACCGTTGTCAAAATTTTGGCAGGAGTAGGATACCATCTAAGGTAATCCACAAAGAATTTCATAAGGATATAATTAAAAACAACGCATATCAATACAACCAAAAGATATCTGATCAGTTGCGTCCTTCGTTTTAAACCTGATTGATGAAAAACTATATAACGGTTAAGATAAAAGCCTGAGGGTAAGCTAAAACAAAAAGCGAAAAATAAAGATGCTATGTGCGGACTTAAAATCAAATGGCCAATGGCTGCATTTTGCTTTTTAAAAACGAAGTTATAGCTTATTGAAAAAAGGCAGATGTCAAATAACGTATTTATACCGCCGCTGGCAGCATATCTGAATGTCTGTAATGGCAGGAGTTTCTTAAACGGCGAATGAAAAACGTCAATTCCGGATAAAATGAGGTGTCTTAAGGTGTTGTGCAGGTGTTTCATCAAAATTCGGGATACCTGTGAAGGTTAAATATCATCCACGCAAATTAAATTAAAAAAATATGATTGTCGCCGCATCGGATGTTTTCACAAATAGTTCGTTGCATTTACCTACCGTCAGGCAATTGTTAAACTCTTGCTAATTCCAGAACTTAACCGCACTTAATTTGTATCTAATTGGAGTTACATTACAAATTGTAGTATTTTTAACCGGATTTTATAGAAAAGAATGTTTTACAGTTTTGGAAGGTATATCCTCTTATTGCGTTTAAGTTTTCGCAAGCCCGAAAAATTTAACGTCTATTGGGCCGAAGTAATGCGCGAGATGGTTTCGGTAGGCATCGGGTCGCTTGGTATTATCAGCATCATTTCTTTATTTATTGGCGCCGCAACTACCATACAAGTAGCGTTCCAGTTATCGAGCCCGCTGGTTCCGCGCAGCATCGCCGGCAGTATTGCACGTGACTCAAACATATTGGAATTCAGTCCGACTATTTCTTCACTGGTTCTTGCCGGGCGGGTAGGTTCAAGTATAGCTTCCCAAATTGGAACCATGCGGGTTACCGAGCAAATTGATGCACTCGAAATAATGGGAGTAAATGCCCCCGGTTATCTTATCGCTCCAAAGGTTATTGCCGGGATGACAATGGTGCCTTTACTGGTAATAATGTCGATAGCGTTAAGCATCACAGGCGGCTATATCGCATGTATCGTATCGGGAGACGTATCTCCTGCCGATTATATTGCCGGAGTAAATAATAATTTTGCAGGGCTTACCGTTAGAGTCGCGATGGTAAAGGCCATTGTTTTTGGCTTTATTATAGCATCTATCTGTGCCTACCAGGGATTTTACACATCGGGCGGTGCGCTTGAAGTTGGACAATCAGCAACCAGGGGCGTTGTGTTTAGCTGTGTGATGATTTTATTTGCTGATTTGGTCATAACACGTGTAATGCTATGATCGAAATTAACGACATTCATAAAACATTTGGAGACAACCACGTACTAAAGGGAATAAGTGCGACCTTTAAACCGGGCGTAAATAATTTGATTATTGGTGGTTCCGGCTCAGGTAAAACAACGCTTTTGAAATGTATTGTTGGCCTGCACGAACCTACAAAGGGCGAGGTAATATTCGCCGGAGAGAATTTTACCAAAATGAATTTTGAACAGCGCGTACCCATTCGCACCCATATTGGAATGCTTTTTCAAAATTCGGCGTTATTTGATTCAATGACAGTTGAAGAGAACGTTATGTTCCCGTTGAACTTATTTACTCAAATGTCAAAGGGTGAAAAATTAGACAGGGCCAATTTTTGCCTTAAACGGGTTAACCTTACCGGGAAAAATAAGTTATATCCAGCTGAATTATCAGGCGGGATGAAAAAGCGCGTAGGAATAGCAAGGGCTATATCTATGCAACCAAAATATTTATTTGTGGACGAACCCAACTCCGGCCTTGATCCATTAACCTCTATTTTGATTGATGACCTGATCAGCGAGCTTACAGAAGAATACCAGATAACTACCGTAGTGGTTACGCATGATATGAACTCGGTGATGGGAATAGGAGATCATATTATATTTCTTTATAACGGCGAAAAGTGGTGGGAAGGGTCCAATCACGATATAGCGCATACTGATAATAAAGAATTAAACGAGTTCGTATTCGCCAGCAAATTTATGCGTGCAGCAAAATCCAAGCTGTAGTTAGTATTTAGTATCAAATAGCTGGTATCAAGATTGCAGTTTTTGTCCATTTTATCTTGCTACTTAATACTTGCTACTTGATACTACAATGGTATTTAGTAACAATATCTGGTATCGAGACTTAGATTTACTATTTTTGCCCACTTAGTCTTCATACTTAATACTCAATACTTGCTACTAAAAGAAATGATCCAACTCCTTACACCCACCCATTGGAAAGATTATGAGCTGATTGATTGCGGTGATTTTGAAAAGCTGGAGCGTTTTGGCAATGTGATATTAATAAGGCCCGAGCCGCAGGCTGTTTGGAGTAAGGGTTTAGCACAAACAGAATGGCAGCGCCTGCATCATATTAAATTTAAGGGCCGTTCAGCAACATCCGGCGACTGGGTGAAAAAGAACCCTGCAACACCTGATCGCTGGCATATTGAATATAAAAACCCCGAAGGCGCTATAAAGTTCAGGCTTGCACTAACTTCATTTAAACACCTGGGTATTTTCCCTGAGCAGGCTGTCAACTGGGACTACATCAGCCAGAATATTAAAAAATTTAAAACGCCTGAGCCAAAAGTGCTCAATCTTTTTGCTTATACCGGTGGCGCTTCGTTAATTGCACAAGCGGCAGGTGCAGATACTACTCATGTGGATTCAATAAAGCAGGTGGTAACCTGGGCAAATGAAAACCAGGAGCTATCAGGTCTCACCAATATACGCTGGGTGGTTGAGGATGCGCTGAAATTTGTAAAACGGGAATTAAAAAGAGGTAAGAAATACAACGGTATTATACTCGACCCGCCTGCATATGGACACGGTCCGAATGGTGAAAAATGGAAGCTGGAAGATAATATCAACGAAATGATGCAGGATGTAATGCAACTGCTCGATCCGGATGAGCATTTTCTTATTCTGAATACCTACTCGTTGGGATTTTCGTCGGTAATTATCGAAAATTTAATTAAGAGCACTTATCCGCAAGTTCAAAACCTTGAAACCGGTGAGCTGTACCTGCAGGCCACAGCCGGATCAAAGTTGCCTTTGGGCGTTTTTGGAAAGTTTTATAAACATGGTTAAGAATACCGTCCCAATTTTAACCGCAGGTTTAAATTAAATATGTTATATTAAATATGCTAACTGTTGATAAATTTCAGCATCTTGGTGCCATAAAAGGTGTTATTTTGCGCAGCCCACAGTTAAATTCAACGAAGCAATCAAATTGAACATGCATTATAAGTTATCAGCCAAAAAACAAATAAATCAACCCGATACCATTGGCTCACTGCCCCAACAAAAACATATGATTAAAATGAAAAATACTATTCTGTCTGCTGCATTTATTTTATCTGCGCTACTTCTTTTTTCAAGCTGCAGCCAAAGCAAAAATGCAACTGCTGCCGATAAAAAGGACACTATAAAAAAAGTTGCAGCGGTCACCGCCGTTGTAAAAGATACGGTTCCTGCCAAGGTAGTGTATCCGCCGTTGAATAAAAAGCTGTATGATTCATTGATGAAGCGCCTTGCCCACGGAGACACTACCGGTAAATGGCCGGTTAAAAATGCACCCTATCCTTTGCCGGGAGCTATTTTACCATTTAAAAGGGTGGTTGCTTTTTATGGGAATCTTTATGCAAAAAAGATGGGTATTTTAGGAGAGCTTCCCCCAAACGAAATGCTTGCCAAGTTAAAGGGCGAAGTGAAGAATTGGGAAAAAGCCGATCCGCAAACACCTGTACAACCTGCTTTACATTATATCGCAGTTGTAGCAAGCGGTGATGCTGGTAAAGATGGTAAATACAGGCATAGGATGCCTTTTAAGCAGATTGACAGTATTTTAGTGCTTGCAAAAAAATCACATTCTATTGTTTTTTTAGATATCCAGGTTGCATTAAGCAACATTCATGCTGAGTTGCCGCTGCTCGAAAAATATTGGATAATGCCTAACGTTCATTTTGGTATGGATCCGGAATTTTCTATGAAAGATGGAACCCATCCCGGTAAAAAAATTGGCACTTATGATGCGGCAGATGTAAACTATGTATCGGGCTATCTTGCTAACCTGGTAAGAAAATATA
Source organism: Mucilaginibacter sp. (assembly GCA_029237615.1). Taxonomy (GTDB): domain Bacteria; phylum Bacteroidota; class Bacteroidia; order Sphingobacteriales; family Sphingobacteriaceae; genus Mucilaginibacter. Next base: position 13,794 of record JAQNCM010000366.1, on the reverse strand, counting down.
ACCTGCCTCCGAAAATTTTAATCGTTCATCGTTTTACAAAAAAAATGCTGAGCAATTACCAGAACATTAAATTGCGTCCCGAAATTCAGGTGGTAATGGACATGGACGGTTGGGGTGAGCCTGATTTGAAAGAGGGCACCTGGCGTTATTTTATTAAGAACGAACCTGTTCAGTTTACCGGCTTTAAGCTTTTTTATAAAAATGATTTAAAGAAGGCGCCGCATCACATGCTTACGCCGGAGGAAGTATTAAAGAAAAAGCCATACCCTATTTATATTCAGTACCAGTAGTCAATTAAAGAAATCAATTTGTGCAGGCTATGAACTTGAACCACTAACACTGAACATCTTAAAAAATGATCAAATGGGGCATCATTGGTTGCGGGCGTATAGCGCACCGGTTTGTGCAGGGGCTAAGGGAAGTGCCGGATACCGCTTTAACATCAGTATGGTCGCGGCGTGCCGAAACGGTAACCACCTTTGTTGAACAATACGGCGGTACCGCATGTCAAACAATTGATGAGTTGTTGCAGAGCGATATCGACGCCGTTTACATAGCAACCCTGCCAGATAGCCATGCATTTTACAGCATAGCAGCGCTTAATGCAGGTAAACATGTGTTGTGTGAAAAGCCGGCCGCAACAAATCTAAATATATTAGAAGGCATACTTGAGATAGTCAAATCAAAGGAATTGCTTTTTATGGAAGGTATGAAACCGCCTTTCTTTCCATTATACCGGCGTTTAAAAGAATATTTGATCAACGATCCCATTGGGAAAGTGGGTTATATCCGTGCCGGCTCGGCAGTTGCAGATTGTCCACCGGAGCATCCGAACTATAGCCATGAGCTGATAGGCGGGAGTCTGATGCAAATTGGCATTTACGAAGCATTTTTAGCGATCGACTGGCTTGGTTCAACGAAACAGGTGCAGGCTTTGGGCAGATTCGGGGAAACAGGCATCGATATGTTTTCCATCTTTCAAACCGAACATAACAATGGTTATGCACAGCTTTATTGCGGCCTTGATTTGCACGGTAAGGGTGATGCACTTATTTGCGGTGAAATAGGAAACGTAACCATCCACAAAAATTGGTGGAATCCTTCGCGGGCCACCATCAATTATCTCGACGGCCGAACGGTGGAGCTGGATGAACCATTTACTGCCGGCGGCTTAAACTATGAAGTTGAACACTTTTGCAACTTAATAAAAGAAGGTAAAAACGAAAGCCAGGTCATTAGCCATGATATGTCAAGACAGATGATTGCCATGCTTGATAAAGCAAGAGAACAGGTGGGACTAAAGTTTAAAGGAGAATAATTCATAGCGACGAGTTTAATTATCTCAAACTCATCGCTATAAATATCACTACTATTTTACCTGTAAAACAACCGTTGCGGATTGCAGCCCAGCAGAAGTTGCTGTGAAGTTAATATTGCCTGCCTTCCCTTTATTTTGCACGATTGCTAAGGCCAACCCGTTAAATGTCTTACGATAATTTGCTTTAAACGGCTCGTGGCTTACCTCATCGCCATTATCAACGCCGGCAATAAAAGCTTCGCCGTTAATTTTAAAGTTCACCAGGTTATTGGCGTTTGGAACCAGATTGCCACCCTTATCCAGTATTCTAACTGTTATAAATGATAAGTCTTTGCCATCAGCTTTAATATTTTTACGGTCGGCAATCAGTTCGATTTTTGCAGGAGTACCTGAGGTACGGATCTCGCGGGTTAAAATAATTTTCCCGTTTTTACGCGACACTGCTTTTAATGTGCCAGGTTCAAACTTTAAACGCCACATCACGTGCAGGTCTTCGCCGTTCTTCTTTTTAACACCTATCGATTTACCGTTCAGGTAGAGTTCAACCTCATCTGCGTTATTATAAAAAGCCCATACATCAACTGTTTTGCCTGGTTCCCAGTTCCAATGCGGGAAAATATGTAAGACAGGTTTATTGGTCCACTCGCTTTGATACATGTAATAGATGTCTTTCGGGAACCCCGCCAGATCTATAATGCCGAAGTACGAGCTGCGCGATGGCCAGGAATAAGGTGTTGGTTCGCCCAAATAATCAAAGCCCGTCCAGATATACATCCCAGAAAGGAAATCGTACTTTTTCATCACTTTCCAGGTTGCTTCATGAGTGGAACCCCATGCCGGCCGAACATTATCATAAGCGGATATGCTGTTATCAGCATTTCCCTCAGTAAATGGCTTATCGTATCGCGAAGGCCATATGCGTATACTGTCCGAAGGCATGTCATAATGCCCCCTCATTTCCAGGCCAGACGTTGTTTCGGTTGCGATAAACTTTTTACCTGGAAAACGGTCATGAAAGGTGGCATAGTCAAATTCATGGTAATTGTAACCTATCAAATCAATTGCTCCCGATTTTATTATCTTGTTGCTGGTGTCGGGATGATCATTGGCGGTAGTAATCGGTCTTGTTTTATCAAGGCTATGCACAATACCGGCCAATTCAGGTGCCAGCCGTAAAGCGCTGGTATCTCCCTGTTGCGGAATCTCGTTGCCGATACTCCATATAAACACACTCGGGTGATTACGGTCACGTAATATTTGATCTTCCAGGTCGCGTTTGTGCCATTCCTTAAAGTATAAGTGATAATCATATTTGGCCTTTTTCCATTCCCAGCAATCAAAAGCCTCGTCCATTACAATAAATCCCATTTTATCGCAAAGCTCCAGCAGTTCAGGAGCAGGCGGGTTGTGCGAGGTACGAATACCGTTACAGCCCATGGCCTTCAGCATCTGTAGCTGGCGCTCGAGCGCACGGGTATTGATAGCGGCACCAAGCGATCCCAGATCATGGTGGTCACAAACGCCCAATATTTTCATTGGCTTGCCGTTTAGAGAAAATCCTTTATCGGCATCAAAATTAAAATAGCGGATACCAAGCGGCGTAGTATATTCGTCAACTACTTTGTTGGCTTCAATTAGTTTGCTAATTATTTTATATAGAGATGGCTTTTCAACTGACCACAATTCAGGGTTCGTTAACTCAAAATTTTGCTCAATATTTTTAGTGGAGTCAGGAATGTTAACTTGTGTAGACGAATTACCCACAACTTTGTTAGCAGGATCGTAGATAGTGGTGACCAGGGTAAATTTCGCGGCTGTACCGGTATTGTTTTTTACACACGTTTTTAATTGGATTGACGTAGTCTGCTTGCTCACCTTGGGAGTAGTCACATATGTTCCCCAATGATCAATAGCTAATTTATTAGTTGTTACCAGCCACACATTGCGGTAGATCCCTGAGCCAGAATACCAGCGGGAATTTGGCTGAACGGAGTTGTCTACTTTGACGGCAATTATATTTTTACCACTGAAATTTAAATAAGGCGTAAGTTCATACCTAAAAGAAATATATCCATTGGGCCTGAAACCTAAATGATGGCCGTTTATCCACACGTCGCTTTTTTGATAAATACCGTCAAAGTCGATATATACCAACTTGTTTTTTGCCGTTGCCGGGACAATAAATGTTTTACGGTACCAGCCGGTCCCACCGGGTAATGCGCCACCTTCAGGAGTAGCCGGGTTTTCTTTGCTGAATTTTCCTTCAATGCTCCAATCATGCGGCAGGTTAAGTAAACGCCAGTTTGCATCGTCTAGGCTCGTTTTTTCGCCATCATTCACATTGCCTAAATGAAAATGCCAGTCATTATCAAAATTCACAACTGTCCGGGCTTGCTGGCCGAATCCCTTCAAAGTAAATAGTACAAGGGCTACAGACAGGCATAAAAAGCAGGCTGCCTTTAATAAAAAAGCATTAATAGCTGGCATAATTGGTTTATTTAGGTAATAAATGTATATCCGACACTAAATTAGAAATATTTATTGAACTTGTAATTAATGGAATAAGAAAGAGACTCTTTGATAGGATAGTTTCGGCAACTTTTATAATTTAGAAGATATTATTTACAAAAGTTAATGATCACATCAACTGAAAATGCTGAACACTACAACTGGGGCAAAAATTGTGATGGCTGGCATTTGTTACGTACGGAAAGCCTGAGTGTAATACAGGAACGTATGCCACCTGCAACAAGTGAACAGCTTCATTATCATGAGTATTCCCAACAGGTATTTTATATTTTATCAGGAACAGCCACGTTTGAAACAGGAGAGGAGACAAAAACGGTTCAGCCTGGTCAATCTATTCATATCCCTAAAAATACCCGGCACCGCATCATTAACAAGGGGGACATTGATCTCCATTTCCTTGTAATTTCTGAACCTAAATCACACGGAGACAGGGTGAATTTGCCACTCACACAGTTTGAAAAATAAGAGTCACAAGCTATTCCTCCCTTTTATCATAAATAATTACTGCCATTTAAAACTAATTGTACGTTTTGATTATTATATCCTTTAAAAAAAACCTACCCATGAAAAAATTATATTTCCCATCCGTCATTTTATTATTGTTATGCCTTAGCAGTTGTTCTGTTATCGGCGGAATTTTTAAGGCCGGTGCTGCGGTTGGTATCATTTCGGTTATCGTCGTTATTGTATTGATCATATGGATCGCATCCATGTTCAGGGGAAAATAATCCAAGACCATTCCGGAATTCAGGCTGTCTTTAATCCTTCCCAGAATAATATTTTAAGGAAATTAGATCATGTGGAATTGGCCGGGTGTTCCAATGTTTGTGAATGGCAAGTGCTGTACCAATTGCCGTTGCCTGTGCCATGGAAGCGGCATATACCTCCAGATATGGGAACGCATCCGCAAGTAAATGCATAAATACCGCGTTTTTGCTGAAGCCGCCATCTACAAAAATTCTTTTAACAGGTGTGCCTTTCAGTATGTATCCGGTTGATAATTTTTGCTGCGCTATGAGATCAGTCATAAGTTGGTAATAGGCATCTACGTCGTCAGCAAAATTGTTTAAATCCCTTTCGGCAAAAGAATGAACCTTCTTGTTTGCTGGTCCTTTTTTTCTGTTCGCGTCAAAAGAAAGATTCCTGTATTTAATAATGTCGTGATTAAAATGTTCCGCTATTCGCTTAACCTGTTGATCATATTCATATCCGCTGAATAAGCGCGAAGCTTTTACAGGTTTACCATTGTATTGGATATAATTTAAACAATCATTCCTCAATTCGGCTTCAGTTAACGGCGACTGATTAAACGGATTCATGCTGATAGACCAGGTGCCGGTTGAAAGCAGGACAAAAGGTTCATTAAAACTTACCAGGTAGGGGATCAATGCCGCCGAACTATCGTGTAAGCCACATCCAACAACATAAATGCTACGCGGAACACTGGATGGTACCACCATGTCTGAAGAATGGATCGGAGGAAATTTTTCAGCGATTCCTTCTTTAACAACCCATGCGTGGTAATCATTGTGTTGAAAATCCCAAAGCGCAGTATGACAGCCAATACTGGTTAAATCAGAAAATTTTTGCCCACTTACTAGGTAACTTAAATATTGCGGCAGGTGCAATGCATGTTTTATACGACGGAATAGGTCGGGCTTTTCATGTTTGATGCGATACAATTGTAAACCCGAATTAAGATTGCCCAATGCCGGAGACCCTGTTTGAAACGAGAGTTTGGATTCGCCGCCATAGTTATCATAAAACTGTTTCTTAAGGGTTTCGGGGTAGGGTTTGAGGTAATTGTAGAGCGGCGCTATAGCCTGCCCGTTTTCACCCAAATAAACAAAGCTAGCACCGTATGCTGAAAAATTTACCGCCGTCAGCTTGAACTGCTTTAGTTTTGCGATCTCATTTAAGCTATCAAATATCGAAACTTTTAAGCTCCCAAGGTTTTCGCATGGGAAGCTATCTTCGTCACTTATTTCGTTAAACCTGGCCGATCGCTCAAAAACAATGTTGTAACCTTCATCAAAAAGAAAAAGTTTCTTATTGGTTTTACCAACATCAAATACAGCGATTACAGGTATGGATTTCATGTTTACAACCCTGTTGCTATCGTCTTTTGGCCGCGACTTTTTACCAGGTTACTGCGAACATGCTGTTCCCTGAAAACGGCAATAGGATTTAAAGCACCGCCTGCTCTTAGTCTTGCTTCGGCAACTAATGCGCGTACATCGGTGCGATAGGCATTTTGCAATAGTTCTTGGGCAAGGCCTGCATCGTTTTGTTGTTGGGCATGGACCAACGCTTCCTTATCAACAAGTAATGCCTGTGCATATGCAATTTTTATAGCTTCTACCGATTGTAACAAGTCTTCTATCGGGTCTTTTACATTGTGTGAGGCATCTATCATCCAGCCAATTCCGGTAGCATGATCCATTTTCACGTTATCCATTCCCTCAACCAACTCATTAAATATCAGGAATAATTGATAGGGATTTATGCTGCCGACGGTGAGGTCATCATCTCCATATTTGCTGTCGTTAAAATGAAAGCCTGCCAGTTTGCCTTCCATTAATAATAAGGAGACGATCTGCTCAATATTGGTGCCCTGCAGATGATGCCCTAAGTCTACCAATGTTGAAGCCTTTTCACCAAGCTTTGAGGCCAGTAAATAAGATTGGCCCCAATCGCCGATGGTGGTTGAGTAAAAATTCGGTTCAAAGGGTTTGTATTCTATCCATATTTTCCAGTCGTTGGGTAATGCGTCGTAAATTTGACGAAGACTATCCAATGTTCGCTGAAAAGCTCCCCTGAAATTTAGCTCGCCCGGAAAATTTGAACCATCTGAAAGCCATACCGACAGTGCTTTTGAGCCAAGCTCATCGCCATATTTAATTACTTCTATGTTATGTGCGATAGCTTGTTGCCGCACTGCTTGGTCCACATGATGCAGGGACCCATATTTATAACTCAATTTCTGATCGGGCTGATCCTGGAAGGTATTTGAGTTTACCGCATCAAAATGAAGGCCGAACTGCGCTGCCATGCTTTTTATTGCCGTGGCGTTTTCCGGTATATCCCACGGAATATGGAGCGATATGGAATTGCTCGAACGGTTTAGGGCATGGATAAGGCCAACATCTTCGATTTTCTCCTCCAGGCTTCGTGGTTCGCCGCCACCCGAAAAACGACCGAAACGTGTACCTCCCGTACCTAATGCCCAGCTGGGAATGGCAATTTGAAAGGCTTGCAATTTTTGCATTACATCCCCTAAATTGGCTACGCCAGCTGCTACAAACTCAAATTTATGCTGATGTTTTGCTTGGTGCTGATGATTGTATTCGTCAATCTTATGTTGTTCCATTATAGTATCCGGCTAAATAAGAATTTACATTTTTGGTACATTATCGTACAAATGCGGCTGCTACGCCGCCATCAACATTTAAAATATTCCCGGTAGATTTATTAAGCATACCACTAACAAAAACCATGCAGGCGTTGGCGATATCTTCGGGTAGTATCACTTCATTAAGCAATGTTCTTTTAGCGTAATATGCGGGCAACTCCTCTATTGTTACACCGTATGCTTTTGCACGTCCTGCCGCCCAATCGCCTGCCCAAATCTTACTGTCGCTTATTACGGCGTCAGGGTTAACAACATTTACCCTGATATTGTCTTTTCCGAGTTCAGCCGCATTGAGTCTGCTTAAATGTAGCTGTGCCGCTTTTGCTGATCCATAACCGGCATTATTTGGGCCGGATACCAAAGCATTTTTGCTCACTATGTTTAACACATCACCGCCAATATCCTGTTTACGCATTATCTCAGCACCTGCCTGCGTAATTAAAAATTGACCCTTTACCAATACATCGTATAACAGGTCCCAATCCTTTTCAGTATGTTCTTCTAACGGTTTTGAGATAGATAAGCCGGCGCAATTCACTACAATATCAATTCCGCCAAATGCCAAAACGCCCGCCCTGAAAGCACCATCAATCGTGGCCTTATTGGTTACATCCATTAACGCTGCGACATAAATATCTTTACCATACTGTTTAGTAAAGTCTTCTTTTGCATTTGATAGCCGGGTTTCATCATTATCATTAATAACAACGCACGCGCCTTCATCGGCAAATTTTTTTGCGATCGCCTTTCCAATACCACCCGCACTTCCGGTAACCAGAGCAATACGCCCTGACAGTGTTTTTGGTTTGGGCATGCGCTGTAATTTAGCCTCTTCTAAAAGCCAATACTCAATATTAAAAGCTTCCTGACGAGGCAATGCGGTATAGGCTGATATCGCTTCAGCGCCCTTCATTACATTAATAGCATTGATATAAAATTCTGCAGCCACGCGTGCAGTTTGTTTATCTTTCGCAAAAGTGAACATGCCTATGCCAGGGTACAAAATAACTACCGGATTTGCATCACGCATTGGGGGGCTGTTTGGGTGTTTGCAACCTTCGTAATACTCAGCATACATCTTACGGTAGGCTTCAAAAGCCGGCGCAAGTTTTTCTTTGACGGATTTGGTATTGCTTAAGTCATCATCCGCCGAAAGGCTTAAAGCCAGCGGACTGATTTTTGTCCTTAAAAAATGATCCGGGCAACTGGTTCCCATGGGCGCAAGCCATTCCAGGTCGTTAGAATTAATAAATTCCATTACCCTGCTATCATCCGTAAAATGACCGACCATGCGTGTCTTTTCAGAGCAAAAACCGCGAAGAATGGGGGCCAATTCAACAGCCTGGTTTTTCCGGGTAGTATCATCCTGGCTGCTCATTTTTTGTCCGCCGAACACCGGACCTTTTTTGCCATAATTTTGCTCCAGGTATTCCCCACATTGTTCAACCACTTGGAGCGTATTGATATAGCTTTCATAAGCTGTATCTCCCCAGGTAAACAAGCCGTGCGAACCAAGCATGATGCCACGAATACCAGGGTTTTGCTCCAGGCATTCTTTAAGTTTAAGGCCCAGGTCAAAGCCCGGCCTTTGCCATTCCACCCAGCCAATGGTGCCATTAAAAAGGTCGGCAGTTATTTGCTTGCCATCTTTTGCTGCAGCAATAGCAATGGCTGCATCAGGGTGCAGGTGATCGATGTGTTTAAAAGGTAAAAAGCCGTGTAAAGGTGTATCAATTGATGGCGCTTTTGAGCTCAGGTCGAAAATGCAATGATTGAAAAGCTCAACCATTTCGTCTTCATACGCTACGCCCCTGTATACATTTGTTATACTTCTTAAGCGATCAACATATAATGCAGCTAAGCCACTTTTTTTTAACGTCCCTAAATCACCGCCCGATCCTTTCACCCACATCACTTCCACATCGGCCCCGGTGAGCGGATCTTTTGCCATTACTTTACAGGATGTATTGCCGCCGCCATAATTGGTAAGCCGCAGATCGGCCCCTAAAAGATTGGATCGATAAATAAGCAGCGCTACCTCATCGCCGGCTAGCTCCGCAGCTTTTTCATCGTCCCATAAATAACTTACATATTTAAAAGTTGTTTCTCTCACAGACATATAATTTATTGTTTAATGGAATTACCATATCCCACTACTATAACGGATAAAATAATAACAGCTATACCGATTATAACGGTTTTAAATGCTTTTTTGCTTACGCCTTTCCACTCTTTTAAAATCAATCCCCACATATTTGCCACCAAAATTATAAAGGCCATGTGTAATATCCATGAGCTTGCACCATTACCAAGCCGGCTCTCGCCCATCCCATAAAAGAAGAATTGCAAGAACCAGGTAGTACCTGCAAGGGCAGAAAAAAGATAGTTTTTAAGTAAAGGTGTTTTTGGATTAACATAATCCCCGAACGTTTTGTTGCGCGCATTCAATATCATACACCAAATGAAGTTGGTGGTTAGTCCTCCCCACAATACCACAATATAGGTTACGTTGTTTCTGAACAGGAAATTGCCATGGCCCGGATGAGCAGCAACCCATAATTGGTTCGCCGTATCCGCCATTGATTTACCGGCCTCCAGTCCAAAATTAAAACAAGCACTTAAAATGCCGGATACGATCGCCACAAAAATGCCAAGACCAAACCGGTAATCCTTATTTTCGGCAGCAGCTGAGGTGCTTTTTATTAAATCTTTCTCCTTTATCATCCCCGCCCTGCCGCATATTATAATGCCGGCTACACAAATTGCAATTCCAAGTAATACCATTTGTCCCCAATGGCTATGGATTAACAAAGTGAATGTGTCTTTACCTGCTTTTGGAAATATATTATAATAAACCGAAGGAACCAACGACCCAAAAACGGCGCATAACCCTAAAATAATTGTGCTTCCTAATGAAACGCCCAGATAGCGTACGCCAAGCCCATAAGTAAGGCCGCCAATTCCCCATAACAGGCCCATCAGGTACGTCCAGCATATAACACCAGTGCCGGTATTTTTAATGATCGCAGCAAAATCCGGGATGGTTAGCCACGCAGCCAGCGGAGGAACGACTAACCATGAAAATATGCCGCCCACAATCCAAAAGCTTTCCCATGCCCAGCCTTTAACCTTTTTATAAGGAATGTAAAAACTCCCGGAGGCAAAGCCACCGATAAAGTGAAAAAAAACGCCAAAGATTACTTCCATAATTTGGTTAGGTATAGTTGGTTGGCAGCGCGTTGACAGTAAAATATTTGCCGATACAATAGTCCAACCGGCTTAATTTAACTATCTGCCACTACTATTTTGCATTGCTGTACTAAAATGATAAATCCCCGAGCCAACGTTTACAACTGTGTAGCCCGCTACCGGATTGGCCATTTTAATTTCAGGTTCGGAAGTAATAGGTTTGCCGCTTTCCATTATATTACCTCCGTCGTTTGACGGAATGTAAACAGTAGCCGTTGTGTTTACCGGGATTTCAACATCAAGCAACAGGTTGCCATTCTCCAGTTTCCAATGTGAACTGATCTTTCCATAATTGGTCTCATAATCAGCAGATGCATTTTCCAGATTACCGCCAATAGTTGGTTTGATCACTATTTGTTTATAACCGGGACCCTCATTTTTTGTATCAATACCTGCAATAACGCGGTACATCCAATCGCCGATTGCACCATAGGCATAATGGTTATAGGAATTCATGGTTGGAGTTTCAAAGGTACCATCGGGTTTTATACCGTCCCAACGTTCCCAAATAGTAGTAGCACCCATTTTTACAGGGTAAAGCCATGAAGGATAGGTCTCCTGCATCAGAAGCCGGTAGGCTACATTTGCATATCCAAAACGGCTTAACACATGGCACAGGTAGGGCGTACCTAAAAATCCTGTTGTTAAATGAAAATCGTACCGCCTTATATTTGCAGCGAGACGGGCGGCTGCCTGTTGCCTCAAACTTTCGGGCAGCATATCAAATTGCAAAGCAAGTACATAGGCTGTTTGGGTATCGGATGAGATCAATCCATTTGGCGTTACATACTCTTTTAAATAGGCCTCTTTAATTTTAGTCAGCACGCCGGTGTAATAACTAACGTCATCACTTTTGCCTAATACAGTTGCCGCATTGATAAGTAATTGTGTTGAATAGGCATAAAAGCACTGGGCTATTAAATATTTATTGGTAATGGCCGAACTTCCGTCGGTATCGTCGTTCAAACTGTAAAAAAGCCAGTCGCCAAAATGATTGCCGGAATTCCATAAATCATTTTTACTTTGGTGTTGCATGTAATCAACCCAGGCTTTCATGCTGCTGTATTGATCTTCCAGAATGCGTTTATCACCATACGCTAAATACATGTTCCATGGGATAATGGTTGATACATCGGCCCAGCCGGTACTAGCCCCCGGACCTGTTTTTAGCCCTTGCGCAATTACATTGGGAATTACAAACGGCACGCTTCCGCTATCATACTGATCGGCAGCTACATCTTTAAGCCATTTTGCAAAAAAGTTATGTACGTTCATGTTATAGGATGCCGTACGCGAAAATACCTGTGCATCGCCCGTCCAGCCTAAACGTTCATCACGTTGCGGGCAATCCGTAGGAACATCCAGGAAATTTCCTTTCTGGCCCCATTGTATATTATGCTGCAATTGGTTAATAAGCGCGCTTGAGCAGGAAAAAGTCCCGGCGGGCGCCATGTCAGAATATAAAGCTATGGCTGTAAAATTTTCAGGCTTCAAATCGCCGGGATAACCCTCAATTTTTATGAATCTGAATCCCTGCCATGTAAACTGCGGTTCAAATGTTTCTTCGCCACCCCCCTTAAGTATGTAAACATCCTGTGACCTTGCAGTACGTAGATTATCGGTATAAAAATTCCCTGCCTTATCAATCACTTCCGCGTGCGATATGGTGATTTTATCGCCCGAGTTACCGGTAACTTTCATCTGTACCCAGCCAACCAGGTTTTGACCAAAGTCAATTATTTTTTCGCCTTTGGGAGTAGTAAATATTTTTACCGGTTTAAATGTTTCATGTTTGCGTACCGGTTCATTATATGTGGCAACCAATACGTTTTTGGGAAGGTTTTTTACCGCTACTACTGACCAATTCTTATCATCAAAATTAGTGGTCGACCAATCTTTTTGCTGCATACGGTCGTCTATTGTTGCGCCGTAGTATATTTCTGCGAAGCGAACAGGCCCCGTAGATGATTTCCAGCTTTCGTCTGATATTATTGTGGCTTGAGTTCCGTCTGTGTAAGTAATTTCAAGTTGAAACAACAAAGAAATGTCTTTTCCGTACAGGTTGGGTTTGGGATCGTAGCCAAAATAGCCACGGTACCATCCATTTCCAAGTTCAGCTCCTACAGCATTGTTGCCCTGCTTTAATAGTGAGGTAACATCGTAAGCCTGGTACTGCAGGCGTTTATTATAACTAGTCCAGCCCGGAGTTAAATAAGCATCACCTACGCGGTGCCCGTTTATCTGCGCCTCATATAAACCATGGCAAGTAATATATGCGGTTGCTGACGCCACCTTTTTAGGTAGTGTAAATCCTTTGCGGAACAGGGGACTCGGTCGCGTCACTGTATCTTCCATAAAGCCCGGAGATATCCATTTTGCTTTCCAATCGGTAGGAGTCAGGATACCCATTTGCCAAAACGCAGGTGCACTCCAATCAGATGCCTTACCCGAATTATCCCAGACCCTTACCTGCCAGTAATATTTTTGCCCGGATAGCAAGGCTGCTCCTCTATAAGGTATAAACACCGACTGATCCGACATTACTTTTCCGGTATTCCACACAGCATGTTTGCCCTTTTTTAAGGCCAAGTAAGTGTTCACCTTTATCTCATAAGCGGTTTGCGTTACATTCCGCTTACCTCCGGCAACTAACTTCCAGCTAAACCGCGGTATTAAAGCATCGATACAGATAGGATCAGCCTGGTTTTCAGTTAACAATGATTGAACCTTTACCTGCGCACAACAAAATCCGGCCAGGTGAACCGCAAGGAGAAAAAAAATGATCTTTTTCATTTTTATTAAAGAGATATGTTTTAATTGGATAGGCAAGTTAAGGAAAATGCTTTTAGTTAACCATCCTCTACTGTCTTACTTCATGTATTTATAGTCAATTTATTACACTGCCGTCAATGTGAATATTTTTATTTTGCTTTACAAAGCAATAGCCGGATTTATAAGATGAAAAATTACCTGAAAATTATTAAGATAGATGAGTACTCCATCACTCCAAAGTATCTGCAAATAAGCAATTCCATACTAAGGGGAATTGAAGATAAAAATGTCGAAAAGGATGATATTCTGCCTTCTATAAATGATCTGAGTGTCGCGCTTGAAGTATCCCGCAATACCATTGAAAGGGCTTACAAGGAATTAAAAAGATATAATGTTATTAAATCTGTTGCAGGTAAGGGATATTTTATATCAACCACACAGTTTAACCAGCGAATAAAGGTACTGTTGTTATTTAACAAACTATGCAGCCACAATAAGTTCATTTATGATGCCT
>JAQNCM010000349.1 GCA_029237615.1 Mucilaginibacter sp. | reverse complement strand
TAATGTTTGGTTACCTGGGCGCTGGTCCATTTAACACCCATGGGGCCAAAATCAACCTTTATTTTATAAGCCGGTTTGCGGACCTGCGGAAAATCCACCGCCTCCAGTATGGTGCCTGCGCGCAATTCAACTTTTTCAAAATCATGCCAGTTAATGGTTTCCATGCAGCAAAGTTATAAACCTTGCTCAAATCTGTGCTTTGACAGTTTTTTATTTTTAAAAGATAGCCGGATGAAGTAATTGATGGCATTAGTAAAAATGCTTTACAACCGATCAGCTTCACCGCATATCTCTATTTTCTGGGTGAAATGCCCTCTGTCCCTGGCTTCCTTTTAGAATTATGCTGACCCGATAATATTTTTTTCAAAAAAGTATTTTATGATATTATTTTTTTAAATTTCATCACAAATCCCACACCTTATGTTCCCACTTAAAAGCTCTCTTTTTAACAAAGCGAGCATTATTTATGCTTTATCTTTTTTAATTGTGATAAGCGGAGTAGCTTATTATTTAGTTCACAAAACTAAGAAAACAACGGTCGATCCATCGTTCAGCAAGTACATTGAATCGTACACTACGGGTGTTGTTTCAAAAGAGAGCAGTATCCGTATCCGCCTTGCAAACAATGTAGAGGGAGTGCATGTACAAAACGATGCGCTGCCTGATAACGTGTTCGATATTTCGCCTTCGGTAAAAGGCAAAGCCCATTGGGTTGACGCACGTACCATTGAGTTTAAGCCCGAAAAAAACCTCGATCCCGATAAACAATACAGCGCCAAGTTTACATTGGGTAAAGTAATTAAAGTGCCCGGTAACTACGACGATTTTAAATTCTCGTTCCAAACTATCAAACCCGATTATACGGTAACAATGAATGGCCTGCAAACTACCACAAGCACATCAACAGATATGATGAAGCTTGAGGGCATAGTACAAACGGCTGATGCCGAAAAAGCTGACCAGGTGGAAAAGATCATCGCCGTAAATTATCCATCGGCTACCCACATCAGCTGGCAGCATAATAACTATACCCACACGCACACTTTTACCATCGATAAGTTAAAACGTTTGGCAAATGGCGTTAACCCGGTTACCGTTTCATGGGACGGCAGCCCGCTTAGTGTAGATAAGAAAGGCAATCAAAAATATGATGTTCCAGCTATTGGCGATTTTAGGGTGCTGGATATCAAAGCCATGCAGGACCAGGAACAATATGTGGTGGTACAGTTTTCTGATGCCATTATGGTTGGCCAGGAGCTAAACGGCCTGATCGGCATCAGTAACACAACCGAGCCGGCTTATACCATCGAAGGGAGCCAGGTTAAGATATATGCCACCGAGCGGCTTGATGGTAACTACAGCGTATTTGTAAACCAGGGTATCGAAAACATATCACATAAAAAAATAGCCAAAAATTATACCGCCAACGTATTTTTCGAAAACAAGCTTCCGGCAGTTAATATACCGGGCAAAGGCGTTATTTTACCAAGTTCGGGCAAATTACTAATGCCTTTTGAAGCCGTTAACCTAAATGCAGTTGATGTAAGCATCATTAAAATTTATGAAGACAACGTGCCGCAATACTTTCAAAACAATGATATAAATGGAGATAACGAGCTGAGACGGGTGGCTAAGCCTATTGTACAAAAAAAAATAAGGCTGGACGCCGATAAATCGGTAAACCTGAATAAAAAAACCCGCTTTATGCTGGATATTGATAAACTGTTCCGCAGCGAGCCGGGTGCCATTTACCGGGTAATCATCGGGTTTCGTAAAGAGTACTCGCTGTATGGTTGTAAAGCCGGCGGGCCGGGAAAGGTGGCGGGTAACGGTGATGAAGAAGGAGACGGCGAAGGCGGCTATTATGGAGGTGGTGACAATAATTCGTCCGTAAGCGATGAAGATGATAGCTTTTGGTCGCGGTATGATAGTTATTACCCTTCGGGCTTTAACTGGAGCGACCGTGATAACCCATGTACCGATTCGTACTTTACCAAGCAAAAGTGGGCTACGCGTAACATCATCTCATCCAACATCGGCCTGGTGGCCAAGCGGGGCGCCGATAACAGCATGATAGTTATAGCTACCGATATCATAACTGCGCAGCCAATTTCAGGCATTGAGTTGGATTTACTTGATTACCAGAAACAAGTGATCCACAAAGCCACCTCAGACAGTTATGGGCTTGCTAAATTTGATATGCAGCGCAAACCTTACCTGTTGGTAGCCAAACGTGGCGATGAGCGGGGTTACCTGAAATTAGATGATGCAAGTTCGTTGCCTCTAACCCGTTTTAATGTTGGCGGCGAACAGGTTCAGAGCGGCTTAAAAGGATTTATTTACGGAGAGCGGGGCGTTTGGCGACCCGGCGACAGCATTTTTGTTTCATTTATCCTGGAAGACAAGCAAAACAAGCTACCGCCCGATCATCCTGTAGAACTGGACTTTTACAACCCAATGGGCCAGCTATATACAACATTAAACCGCAATACTTCGGTTGATGGTTTTTACAGTTTCCACCTGGCGACACAAACGTCAGATGTAACGGGTAACTGGAAAGTAAAGGTGAAAGTTGGCGGAGCCATATTTGAAAAAAACATCAAGGTCGAAACCATTATGCCAAACCGCCTCAAGCTTAATCTCAGTTTTGGCGATCAGCATGAGCTAACCAAAGGTCAAAATACCACCGGCACATTAAATGCAAAGTGGCTGTTTGGCGGTATAGCCCAAAACCTAAAAGCGAAGGTGGATGCCTACCTGTCGTCACAAAAAACTACCTTTAAAAACTTTGACGGTTATGAATTTGACGACCCCACCCTGGCATTTGATACACAGGTTGAAAACGTTTTTGACGGGCGGCTTGACGCGGAAGGCAATACTGCTATTAATGCCGATGTAAATGTTAAAAAGCAGGCACCTGGGCAATTAAAGGCTAATTTTGAAGTAAAGGTGTTTGAACCCGGAGGAAACTTTAGCATTAGTCAGGTGAGTATACCGTACAACGTTTACGCAGGCTACGTGGGTATCAAAGCCGAAAAGGGCAATGCCCTTTCGGGCATGCTGGTAACGGGTAAAAATCATGAGTTTGATATTGCCGGCGTAGATACAAAAGGCCGGCTGTTTACGGACAGGCGCCGCATAACCGTTGAGCTTTACAAAATACAGTGGCGCTGGTGGTGGGATAATAGCGGCGACCAGGTGAGCAACTTTACGCAGGATAAATACAACAAATTAATAAAAACGGAAACCCTTACACTTAACAACGGCCGCGCCAAATGGAACTTAAAAGTTGCCGAAGCAGACTGGGGGCGTTACCTCATCAGGGTGAAAGATGAAGAAACCGGTCACTCAACAGGTAAAATTATATACCTGGATTGGCCAAACTATGCCCAACGCCTGCAACAGGATAACCCAACCGAGGCAGCAATGTTGTCATTTACATCGAACAAGCCAAATTATAAGGTAGGAGAAGACGCTGTGCTCACCATAGCTACTATGGCTAACGGCCGTGCGCTGATAAGTTTTGAAAACGGCACCAAAGTGTTAAAAACCGACTGGATAAACACGCAAAAAGGCGAAACACAGTACCACTTTAAGGCAGAGGCAAACATGTCTCCAAATGTATTTGTAAACGTCACTCTGCTGCAACCGCATTCACAAACGGTGAATGATTTGCCAATCCGGATGTACGGTGTTATTCCGTTACTAATTGAGGATCCTGCAACCGTCCTTAAACCGGTGATCACTATGCCCTATAAGATCAGGCCCGAAACAACTTCATCTATTACGGTATCCGAAGCATCTGAAAAAGAAATGACCTACACCGTGGCTATCGTCGACGAAGGATTGCTCGACATTACCAACTATAAAACTCCCGACCCGCACAGCGCCTTCTATGCCCGGGAGGCCCTGGGTGTTAAAACCTGGGACTTGTTTGACTATGTGATTGGCGCTTATGGTGGCGATCTTGAGCGTATTTTAAGCATCGGCGGTGATGCGGGTGGCAAATCGCTCAATAAAAATATTTCTGTTAATCGCTTTAAACCCGTGGTCAAATTTCTTGGACCTTTCCATTTAAACGCTGGCGAAAAGCAGACCCATGCGTTTACCTTACCGCAATACATCGGTTCGGTAAAGGCCATGGTGATAGCAGGCCATCAGGGTAGTTATGGCTTTGCCGACAAAGCAATGGCGGTTAAAAAACCGTTAATGATATTGGCTACACTGCCACGCGTATTGGCCCCGGCAGAAAAAGTGCAATTACCCGTTACCATTTTTGCGATGGAGAACAATGTAAAAACAGTTGACCTGGAAATACAGTCGAATGCGTTTAGTAACCTTGCAGGCAATAACCACCAAACAGTAACCTTTACCAAAACCGGCGAACAAATGGTGACGTTCGATCTCACCGTTAAGGATTTTATAGGCGTAGGTAAAGTAAGGGTGGTTGCGCAAAGCGGAAACGAAAAAGCTGCTTACGACGTGGAATTAAGCGTGCGTAATCCAAATCCGCCCGTAACAAAAGTTATGGAAAAGGAGCTGATGCCCGGCGAAACTTATACTACCGATTACAAGGCCCTGGGAATGACAGGTACAAACAAAACAACGCTCGAAGCCTCAACCATTCCGGCAATAAACCTGGCTAAACGCCTTGATTATTTAATAGAATACCCTTATGGCTGTGTGGAGCAAACTACATCGGCGGTATTTCCACAATTATATCTCGGGCAACTTACCGACCTTTCTGATTACCAGAAAGCCAATACCAGCCGTAACATCAAATCCGGCATCAACCGGCTAAACGGTTTCCAGGTGCCTGGCGGGGGCTTAAGTTACTGGCCTGGCGTTGGCGAACCCGATGAATGGGGTACCAACTATGCCGGGCATTTTATGCTGGCTGCGCAAGCAGCAGGTTATGCACTGCCGGTTGGCTTTATCGATCATTGGAAGAGCTTTCAGCGCAAAACGGCCCTGTCATGGGCGCCGGATTCACGTAGCTTTTATGGTGCCGATTTGGTGCAGGCCTACCGTTTGTATCTGCTCGCCCTGGCCCATGCTCCGGAATTGGGTGCTATGAATAGGTTAAAAGAGTTCCCGTACATCAGTATAGAAGCAAAATGGCGGCTTGCGGCCGCTTATAAACTGGCCGGCCAGCCCGAAGTAGCTGCAAGCATGATAGCAGGTTTACCTACAGCCATTAAACCATACTACACATTATTTGGTACCTACGGCTCAGACCTTCGGGATGATGCCATGATATTAGAAACCCTTACTTTATTAGGTCAGCATGCAAAGGCAGCACCCTTAATGCGCAGCATTGCATCGAAACTATCTGTTGACACCTGGTACAGCACCCAAACCACGGCCTACAGTCTTATAGCCATTGCCGGATATTGCGGTAAAAATACAGGCGCAAGCAAGTTGCTGTTTACCTACCAGGCAGGTACGGCAAAAGCAATCGTTAATTCGGCATCATACATCTGGTCGTTGCCGGTAAAAACGCAATCGGGTAGGTTAACCTTACAAAACACCGGTAAAAACAAACTTTATGTACGTTTGATACAAAAAGGGCAGCCAGTGAGCGGTGAGGAGGTAAAAGCGATCGAAAACCCGGACATTTTGCAAATGCATGTTTCTTATTTTAACCTTAAAGGTACTCCGGTAGACCCGACCAACCTGAAACAGGGGACAGATTTTGTGGCCCAGGTCACCATCAAAAATCCCGGCCGCCGGATGAATTACAATAATATGGCCCTGTCGCAGATATTTCCTTCAGGATGGGAGATATTGAACACCCGGATAACAGACGGTGAAGAGGCATTTAAGTCGTCACCATCCGACTATGCCGATATCCGCGACGACCGTGTGTACACCTATTTTAGTTTACCCGAGGAGAAAGAAGTAACTTATTTTGTGATGCTAAACGCGGCATATCTGGGCAAATTTTACCAGCCGGGTGTATATTGCGAGGCTATGTACCAAAACTCAATAAGTGCACTTACAAAAGGGCAGTGGGTTAATGTAGTGAAGTAAGAAATGGTATCGAATTAGTTTAAACCCATCCAATATAAAAAATCGCCCGATGAATTTTAAATTCAGGTATCGAATTAAAGCTGTGTGTTTGCTTGCTTTTGTTTTAGTATCCTATGGCTTATCAGCACAGGACACTTCAAGAATAGTAAACGATATTACGCAACTGAACCCTATAAAAGTAAATGCCATACTTCACCTGACAACAACTGCAGAAATTGTAACTGCAGTTAAGAAATGTACAGGCCCGATATCAATTGGTGGAGGAAGATATAGCATGGGCGGGCAAACGGCCACCGAAAATGCACTTCAAATTGATATGCGAACCTTTAACAAGGTCTTATACCTTTCGAAAAAAGACAGAGAAATAACTGTACAAACCGGAATTACATGGCATAAGCTACTCGAATATATTGACACAGCCAACCTGTCGGTAAAAATCATGCAATCTTACTCTAATTTCACAGTAGGTGGAGCGTTAAGCGTTAATGCGCATGGCAGGTATGTTGGTTTGGGCCCGATCATTTTATCTGTTAAAAAGATAAAAATAATTTTAGCTAATGGCGATGTTGTTGAGGCAAGCCCTGTCACAAATAGCGAGATATTTTATGGTGCTATAGGCGGTTATGGTGGATTGGGCGTTATTACAGAAGCTACACTGTCATTGACAGATAACACCAGAGTTGAAAGATCGGATACGTTGATGCGGGCAGATGAATATAAAAACTATTTTTTTAAAAGACTACGAAATGACTCAACAGTTGTATTTAGTAGTGCGGATATTTATCCCAATAAATACAAACAAATTCGCTCAGTAACCTATAGACTGACGCAAAAAAAAGTTACTGTTCAGTATCGCATCAAGCCGGTGGAAAAGAGTTATAAGTTTAACAGGTTTGTTTATACTTTAATTTCGGAGTTTCCTCACGGAAAATGGGTACGCCAGCATATGATCGACCCTGTTTTGTACAGGAAAAATCCTGTAGAATGGCGTAATTATGAAGCTGTTTCGAATGTTGAAGAGCTTGAACCAAAATCAAGAAAGAAGTCGACTTATGTTTTGGAAGAGTATTTTGTACCGGTTGAAAATTTTGAAAGCTTTTATCCTGCAATGTCAAAAATATTAAGAGATAACAATGTCAACGTAATTAACATCTCTATACGTAATGCCCATCCTGATCCGGGCACTTTGTTAGCGTGGGCACGGACCGAAGTGTTTTCTTTTGTAATCTATTACAAACAAGGAACCGGTAACACGGATAAGCAAAAGGTTGAAACCTGGACAAAACAACTGATCGATGCCGCTATAGCAAATAACGGGACCTATTATTTGCCCTACCAAATACATGCAAGTCTTGAGCAATTTGCAAAAGCATATCCAAACGCTACAAAATTTTTTGCGCTAAAAAAGCAACTGGACCCTACCAATAAATTCAGGAATAAACTTTGGGATGCCTACTATAAGTAACCTTTTTAAAAAACCGGTGCGGTTATTTTTTTCATCAAAGAAAAGAATAGCCGGCACGGCGTTTTTATTGACTTCGCTTTTGCTTTTTTGGTTTTGCCTGCCTGAACATTTGTTCAGGTCACCCACATCTTTTGTTATCGACGATAGCAAGGGTCAACTCCTTGGCGCATCCATTGCATCCGACGGGCAATGGCGTTTTCCATATAACCCTAAAGTGCCGGCTAAATTCAAAGCCTGTATAATTGCATTTGAGGACCAACGGTTTGAGTACCATACCGGTGTTGATCCGCTGGCGTTGGTCCGCGCCATTAAGCAGGATGTTAAAGCGCGGCATGTGGTGAGCGGAGGCAGTACCTTAACTATGCAGGTTATCCGGTTGGCTACGCATAAAGACAGAACGGTATGGCAAAAGATGGTGGAGATTTTTCGCGCCATGCGCCTGGAGCTCACCTATTCAAAAGCTGAGATACTGGCGCTTTACACAAGCAATGCACCTTTTGGCAGTAATGTGGTAGGATTGGATGCCGCCTCATGGCGTTATTTTGGCCGCAGTTCTGATAAATTGTCCTGGGGCGAAATGGCTGCCCTCGCTGTATTGCCTAACTCCCCCTCGCTGGTACATCCCGGTAAAAACCGGCTTATTCTCATCAGAAAAAGGAACCATTTGTTAGACAAACTCTGCAAACTAAAGGTAATTGACGCAACCACTGCCATGTTAGCCAAAGATGAGCCTGTACCCGAAAAGCCTATGTCTCTCCCCCAGGCAGCTCCGCATTTGCTGGACCGTTTTAAAAATGACCATGTTTATAAAGCACAAAACGGTACCCGTATCACCAGCACCATAAATTCAGTGTTGCAGCAAAACGTCACTGATATTTTAGACCGGCACCACCAGGTACTTAAAGCCAATGATATCCGTAATGCGGCAGCAATTGTGCTTGATGTTGAGACCGGCGAAACACTGGCATACATTGGTAATATTTTCCATACCGATCAGCCTGAGCTTGAAAGCAATGTTGATGTAATTGGCGCGCCGCGTAGTCCGGGTAGTACACTTAAGCCCTTACTATATGCCGCTATGCTGCATGATGGCCTGATATTACCTAACAGTATCATCCCAGATATCCCCACACAGATAGCAGGTTACCATCCTGAGAATTTTGACCTGGGTTATGATGGGGCGGTACCCGCTTCAAAGGCCCTCGCGCGGTCGCTCAACATTCCTGCTGTGCGCATGTTACAGCAATATAAGTATGAACGGTTCCATGCGCTATTGCGTGCTGCAGGCATTACCACCCTGAAACAACCCGCCGATTTTTATGGCCTTTCGCTCATTTTAGGTGGCGGCGAAAATAATCTGTGGGAATTAAGCGGGGCTTATGCCGATATGGCGCGTGTGCTTAACCACTACCGTCGTTACGGGGGGCTATATGATCGTGCCGATTTTCATAACCCGCGTTATATCAAAACCGGGCAGGTGAAACCCATTTTGGAAAAAGGCGGACTGCTTGACGCTGCTTCCATTTACTACACATTGCAGGCGATGGAAGAAGTAATGCGCCCCGGCGATGAATTGCTTTGGCAGCAGTTCAGCTCGTCACAGCGTATAGCCTGGAAAACGGGCACCAGCTTTGGCTTTCGCGATGGTTGGGCAATTGGCATTACGCCACGCTACGTGGTTGGCGTTTGGGTAGGCAACACTAATGGCGAGGGCCGGCCCGGGCTTATTGGGGTAAGCACTTCGGCCCCGATTATGTTCGAGATCTTCAGGCAATTACCCGTTAGCAAGGATTGGTTTGATATGCCCATAGGTGAAATGGCCCGCATCGCCGTTTGCAAAGAAAGCGGCTACCGTGCCAGCGAAAACTGTGAACATGCCGATACCATATGGGTGCCAAAAAGCGGGCTCAAAGCACCGGTATGCCCATTTCATCAGTTGATACATTTGGACGCAAGCCGCAAATGGCAGGTAACGTCGGATTGTGAACCACCCTTAAACATGGTGCACCAACCGTGGTTTGTGCTGCCTCCCTCAATGGAATATTACTATCGGAGCAAAAATTACCAGTATAAACAGCTGCCACCCTTTAGGGCCGATTGCTCATTAATGCGCCAGCAACGCCCAATGGAACTTATTTATCCTAAAGACGGAGCCAAAGTGTATGTACCCCTGGAGGCCGACGGTACCCGCGGGCGCATGATATGCACCGCAGCTCACCGGCAGTCCGGCATCAAAGTATTCTGGCATCTTGATGACCGCTACCTCGGCGAAACCATAGATTATCATCAGTTTGCGCTAAATCCGCCCCCAGGCAAACATAAATTAACACTTGTTGATGCCAATGGCAGCCGGGTTCAAATATGGTTCACCGCTTTGGATAAAAGCAGGTGAGTACCTTATCAATCTTAACAGAAGAAATAAAAAACATAATGTAATACCATGTGTTTCTGAACCACAAAATATTTTTATATTCGGGGGGAAATGCCCGGCGGAAAAATATTTTATCCACTTAATATTTAAGACGTTTATGTAAATTAACGCCTGCAATGATCAGCATACAATTATGAAAAATATTATCACGGCTATTTCAGTTTTAGGCCTTCTTGTATTAAATCAATACAATGCAAATGCTAAAAGAACTGCTCAGCCCCGGATAACCAAACATTTTACGCTGGATAGCGTCATCGAACTGCCGGCGGATAGTGTGCCCCCTGCAGAGGTGATGGACGTGGTTACGAAGGCTATTAACTCGTTAAATAGTTTTAACATTGATGATGTTGCAAATTTATACACCCCAAATGCGGTGGTAGCCGATGATGAACCTCCTTATTCGTGGAATGGCCCGACGGCGGGCGTTCAATGGGTAAATGCCGTTGAGCAATCATGCAGGGATTTCAAAATAACAAAACTTAAGGGTTATATAGAACCTGTAACTGTTTTTCAACAAAATGCTGATAACGTTTATATAGTTGTGCCGGTGAGTTATACAGGTAATCTGCCGCATAAAGGACATTTTTCGGCACAAGGCGCGTTTGCGTTTGTATTGCGGACGATAAACGGTAAATGGATGATTAAAAGTCAGGTTTGGATGTCTAAAAAAGGCGTTAATTAAAGCTCCGTTCGCTTCCCGGTTATTAATTATTAAATCATTGTCAAACCTTCTCTTTATTTGCAGCAAAAATCAATGGCGAAGTCCAACTGCCGAAATGTTGTTTAAAGGTCATCCATACACCAGGCCCGTTCGGCCGGAACGAGTGATAAGGCCAGGATCAAAGTAAATGAAAAAATGCTTAATTGGGCGGATGTATTATTCGTTATGGAGCGGAAACATAAGGAAATACTCAAACAACGCTTCCCCATTACCGTGGTCGAAAAAAAAGTGATCGTACTGGATATTGAAGATAATTACCAGTTGGGCGATGCCGGATTGATCAGTATATTAAAAAATGCCCTGGCCGATTATTTGTAATCAGCAGGGCATTTTTTGATATATTGTTATATGCTTAACCGGCCTTCGGTTGAATCAGTTGATTCTATAAGTCCTTCAGGAACTGAATGATGCGGCCTTGTCAGGAAAGGCGACTTTTTTGTAAAATTCCCCAAGAACATTAAAAGCAAGCCGAGAATTAATTCTGGCCAGAAAGCTTTTGATGAAAAGGTATACACCCAGGGTGATACCGCTAAAATAAATCCCATCACCACATCAAGTGTCAAATGCATTTGAATAGGAAACTGTTTGACAAAACCGGTTTCGTTATTGGTAAATATGGACATGATCAGTTGCAGCCATCCAATGAATATTGGGATAAGTAAGGCTGCGCTTGAAACATCAACCAATCCGAATATCCACGGTGAAGCTATCAGTGTAAGACTAAGGATATAAGTTAAAACTCCGTAAACTGCTGTTGGAATAAAGGGTTTCATTTTTG
Source organism: Mucilaginibacter sp. (assembly GCA_029237615.1). Classification (GTDB taxonomy): domain Bacteria; phylum Bacteroidota; class Bacteroidia; order Sphingobacteriales; family Sphingobacteriaceae; genus Mucilaginibacter. The sequence continues at coordinate 5,524 of JAQNCM010000349.1, read as the reverse complement.
CGAATTAATTTAATCGTATGTTAATAAATGCCTGTTTCCAGGTATTTGCGTTCAAAGGTATAAATTTTGATTTATCTGTAAACGCTTTCCGGATAATTATTCGTCAAACCGGGTTAAATAATTTAAAAAATATGTTTTCGAAGCATATTATTCTCATAATTCTTATTAAAAGCATACCTTTAATAAATTACCTCTTTGAACCGGGAACCGGTTTTTTAACTGGTGTAATACCAGGTATTGTTCAATTAGCTAAAACGTATTAAATTTAAAAACCATGAGTAAAGACAGGCAAGCCGTAAAAGAGAAAAAGAAACCAGCTAATCCTCTTGCTAAAAAGGGAAAGTCAGACTACCAGTCAGGTAAAGGTGATGCTGTAAAACCAATAATGGAAGCTTCGAAAAAGAAGAAATAGGCGCAGAAATTAGTGATTGGAGGTGAGAAATTAGAGATTAGCTAAATATACCTTCACAATACATTAATGCAGGCCAATTACTTGGGTTTTTTAACAATTTTTGAAGCAACCAGTGAAAACAGGCCTAATATGATGCCAAACATTGCTCCAAAGACAGGCCCCATTAAAGCTATTGTTAGCCGCGGATGAATTGAGAGTGGCGAAGGCATGCTTGTACCCATCGAAGCCATGTCGGGGTGATGGGCAACATAGGTTTCCCTGAATGCTATATGAACGGCTGTAATCCACACGCTGTTTACCATGCTTACTAAAAAGCCATGTAGAAAGTACTTGCCCTGGCAAACCCTGGCAATAACCCAGGCACAAAAAACAAATATTACCAGCCAAAATAAAGGTTCAATTTTTTCCGGTATCAACGATATGGTGCCAAAAGCCATTATCAATCCGAAAACTGATAATTGCAAGATAATTTTCCAGTTCATGTGATTAGATTTTTATTTAAATATAAAAATTAATCGGTACAAACAAATAGTAAAGTTTGAAGGCTGGTGTCACAAAGTTGATTAGTTAAAAACGCATGTTTAATAACTAATCAACTAAATTGTGAATGGCTAAGGTTTAGGTTTTATTATTTTTTGGTTGTGACAACCACGACGCCAAATGCTCCTTTGGTTCCGTATGTGGCACTAGCAATTTTATCTTTTAAAACAGAAATACTCTGGATATTATTGGGGTTAACAGCACTTAAATTTTCAACTTCTTTTCCATCAACAAGATACAATGGTGTACCAGCAGAGCCGTTTAAGTGATATAGAATATCTTTTTTGCCGCTATCAGGTGTTAAAACAGCACTTATAGCGGTCGCCATCGGGGCGGATTGGGTGTTTTTATCGTTGTTTATTGCCCCGGTTTTACTTTCAGCAGGTTTTGCCGGCTTTACATCTCCATCTCCTAAAGAAAATGATATAGGTACCGTATAAGCCACCCGCACTGACTTCCCATTTTGTTTGCCCGGTATCCAATTTGGAGAAGCTTTGATTACCCGCAAGGTCTCTTCGTCAATACCGGTTGCAACACCGTGCACCAGATGTACATTTGATAACGAGCCATCTTTTTCAATAATAAAGGTAATTATAACTTTTCCCTGTATTCCGTGTTCCCGTTCTTTTGCCGGATATCTTATTGTTCTACCCAAATATTGATAAAAGGCGTTCACTCCACCGCGAAAACCGGGTGGTTGTTCCACTACGTTGAAAACCTTCTGATTGCCTTTGAGTATAGTGTCCCTGGGACTTTTATCACCAGGCACTGTTAACCAGATATTGTTCTTTATTGCGTGTGTAGCGGGAGTTAAAAATACCTGTTCCACTTTGTTATTAAAGAGGCGAACAGGTGAACTTTTATTTACTGTGGCCGATGATAAGATCAGCATTAAAACAAATAACGGTACCGACAAACAGTATTTAACAAGTGATAAGCTGCGTGAATTATTTTTTTGAAGCATGATGATCCTTTGTTTTAACAGGCTGTGCGTAAAAAAAGGGTTAACCAATTGATGTGAAGGCGTATTAAACGTTTGGCTCAATAACAATAAAGCGTAAGTTTCTTTATTTGTTCCGGATTTAACAGCTTGCCTGTCGGCGATAAATTCATGTATGTGCTTTATGGCTAAACGATAAAGGTAAACAATCGGATTAAACCAATTAATGATCATTACTGCCTCTATAAGCAAAACATCCGCGGAATGCCACTGGGAGGCATGAACATTTTCGTGCGCAGCTATTACACCGTTCGCGGCAAGGTCATCACCGAGCCGTATTTTATTAAAAAAAGAATAAGCTGCCGACGAATGGGGTGCATCTATTATTTTGTTTAAGGCAATGAGCTGCCTGATGAATCTTATTGTTAAAAAAACTATCCCACCAATATAAACTGCCGTTAATACCTGCCCTACGGTAATGTGGGTATCCTGTATCGGTTTAAATTGGTAAAACATTACAGGGCTGGTATAAATGGTATATTTTACCCTTTGGGTGATAAATAAATTCTGAACCCAGTTAGATTGTATCACCGGAATAAAAAAAGATAGCAATGCCGCCAGTACAAGATAAATGCGGTTAAGCTGAAAGAACGTCTCCCTGCATAATAACAATACATAAAACCCATAAAATAATAGCAGGTATATGTTTACCAGCACTAAATATTGCCACCAGCCCATATCTATTTTTCTTTAAGTTTCTCAATCAGTTTCATTATCTCATCCGCTTCCTTTAAATCTATTTTTTCTTTTTTTACAAAATAAGAGAACATCCTTTTTACCGAGTTATCAAAATACCCGTTCATTAATTTATCGGTAGCAAAATTTTGGTATTCGTCCTTACTGATTATGGGATGATATTCGTGGCTTTTTCCGTAAGCGGTGTGACCTGCAAAACCCTTGGTTTCTAAAATCCTGATAATGGTAGATACCGTATTATAGGCAGGTTTGGGCTCTGGAAGTACGTCTATGACATCTTTTACATAACCTTTTTTTAATTGCCATAAAACCTGCATTATTTGTTCTTCCGCGCGGGTCAATTCTTTAATTTCCATAATATTATAAATAACAGCTAAGAGTTGGATGTCTTCCCTTTTTATTGATAAATCGAATTTAAGTGATATAACGGAAATAAACAACTAAAATTTTAGTTTTATTTGTTTTTTATAACCTTTTTACAATTTGCTTGTTATTAAGCCGATGACTATAACTTTTCACGGTGCTGCCCGCAACGTAACCGGCAGTAAACACTTACTTCAATTACAGGACGGAACAACTATTTTATTGGATTGCGGTATGTTTCAGGGTATGGGTGAACATACCGAAGATTTGAACGGACATTTTGGTTTTAACCCCAAAAAGGTTAACTACCTGATTTTATCTCATGCTCATATCGATCATTGCGGCTTGATCCCTCGGCTTGTTGCTGAGGGATTTAACGGTCAGATATTTTGTACGGCTCCAACTATGGACCTTGCAAGGATCCTGTTAATGGACTCGGCAAGGATCCAGGAACAGGATACCGAATACAGTAATAAACATAGAAAGAAAAATGGGTTGCCGCTATTGAATGCGCTATATACCGAGGAACAAGCGATTGAATGTTTGCGCTTATTTAAAATTGTGGACTACAACGAGGAATATGAAATTACACCCCGTGTAAAGTTTCAATTTACTGATGCCGGACACCTGATTGGCAGCGCTGCTGTAAATGTATCTGTGTTAGAGGATGGCAAATATACCCAGATAACTTTTAGCGGTGATGTGGGCCGTTACAGTGATGTGCTGTTAAAAAGCCCTCAGCGATTTCCGCAGGCTGATTATATCTTACTCGAGTCTACCTATGGCGACTCGCTCCATAAAGATGTTGGTGCAATTGATGAGGCCTTGCTGGAGGCAATAAATCATACCTGCTTAATTAAAAACGGAAAATTAATAATCCCGGCTTTTAGCGTAGGCCGTACGCAAGAGTTATTGTATGCATTGAATTCATTGGAGTTGAAAGGAACCCTTCCTGATTTGCGTTATTATGTCGATAGTCCGTTGTCTGAAAAAGCGACCAGGGTAGTAATGGACCATCCCGAAGTTTATAATAAAAAAGTTGATCAGGTTTTGAAGACGGATCCTAATCCTTTTGGGTTTAAAGGCTTGCATTTTATAGAATCAACAGAAGAGTCAATAGCTTTGAATGATAATCCAATCCCCTGCGTAATCATTTCTTCGTCGGGTATGGCCGAAGCCGGCCGGGTAAAACATCACATCAAAAATAACATCGGCAATACGAAATGTACAATTTTGATGGTAGGATATTGTGAACCTAACTCTTTAGGCGGGCACCTGTTGCGGGGCGATAAAGAAGTTTTAATTTTTGGTGAAAAATACGAGGTGAAAGCAGAGGTGAAGTCTATAAAATCAATGAGCGCACATGGTGACTATGAAGACCTGCTTCGCTTTATCAGTTGCCAGGACCCTCAGAAAGTGAAAAAAGTGTTTCTTGTGCATGGCGAATACGAGGTACAGCAGCATTTCAGGGAAAAAATATTAGCTAAGGGATTTGCTGATGTGGAGATACCGTTTCAGCATCAAAAAATTGAGCTTTAATTTATTTAACAACAACATGGAAAAAATTCTATGTTTTGTAGAAAAAATTCTATATTTGATATAATTACTTGGATATTAAACGAATAAACCTCGAAATGAAAACTGATTCCGGAAAAGAAAAGCCGTCAAAACAAAGTGTTAAAAAAAACAAAGGCCATGTTGTGTATAGCATGGGTGAGCCTAAAACCCATAATATGCTGTCCGAGCCTGAGATTATTTACAGCTATCAGCCGTTTTACCGGGATGATATCAGCTTATTAACCAATTCAAAAAAGGGGCTTGAGGCTAAAGCCGCCCTGGATTTTCTTTCTCTTTCAGGGTTTACCCAGGATGAATTTCAGGAAACATTTAAAACAACGGTTAAAACCATACAAAACCATGTTACCCGTGAGCTTACACTTGATGCGGCAATAAGTGAAAAGCTGCTTAAATCATTCGCTTTGTTTGATAAGGGAACTGCGCTGTTTGGTTCTGCAAAAAGTTTTCATCAGTGGCTTAACACGCCTGCTTATGGGCTTGGTAACCAGCTGCCATTTGATCTGATGGATACAATTACCGGTATACAGTTAATAGAAGAAGAGCTGATACGAATTGAATTTGGCGATCTGGCTTAAAAATTAAAAATGCTGGTATACCGGATAGCATTTGCTAAATATGCGGGTAAATTAATAGCATCAGGCCGCGCTGCGCGCTGGAACCCAAACGATGTTGACATGATCTATACAGCGTCGTCGCGGTCATTGGCATGCCTTGAAAATGCCGTTCACCGGAGCCAAACGGGTTTAAACCAACTCTTTAGCGTAATGACGATTGAATGTCCCGATCACATTAAAATAACAACCGTTTCGCTTATAGATCTACCTTCTCTGTGGTCAGGTTATAATCAAATGTATATTACGCAGCAGATAGGCGAAAGATGGATCAAAGAAAATCAATCGGCAATTTTGCAGGTGCCGTCATCTATTATTGAAGAA
>JAQNCM010000311.1 GCA_029237615.1 Mucilaginibacter sp. | reverse complement strand
GGAATATCAACTATGTTAATTTGAATTAGTGAGTGATTGAATTTTAAAATCACTAATTCATTAATTCTCTAATTCAATAATTGTCATGAAACGCAGAGACTTTTTAAGAAACACCGCACTTGCATCCGGTGCGTTTTTGATACCAAGCTTTTTAAAGCCGCTGGAAGCATTGGGTAAGAGTGAATTAACCGGTTATAAAAACCTGGTGATCATCCAGCTTTCCGGTGGTAACGACGGGTTGAATACTATTATTCCTTTTGGCAACGATATTTATTACCAAAAGCGAAAAACAATTGCCATTAACCAGCCGGATATTATTAAGTTGAATGATATGCAAGGTTTAAATCCTAACTTATCGGCATTAAAAGAAATTTATGACCAGGGCTGGATGAGCATCATCAACTCGGTTGGTTATCCAAATCCTGATCGCTCTCATTTCAGGTCGATGGATATATGGCAAACAGCAAGTGATTCCAACCAGTTTTTAAGTACCGGCTGGATAGGCCGTTACCTGGATTCAAACTGCCAGGATTGCAAAATCCCCTACGCTGCCATTGAGGTTGACGATACGCTTTCGCTGGCCATGAAAGGGTCAAAAATGAAGGGCATAGCTGTACAGGATCCTTATAAGCTATATCAAACCACCCGCGAACCGTTCTTTAAGGATCTTGTTCACGGCCACAGCGATGCCAATTTAAATGAGGACAACCTGGGTTACCTGTACAAAACGATGATAGAAACTTACTCTTCTGCGGATTATATTCAAAAAACATCAAAAACATATACTGTAACCAGCGAATATCCTGCTACCGGATTGGGCAACCAGTTAAAAACGGTATCAAAGTTTATTAATTCCGGTTTGCAAACCCGTGTTTATTATGTGTCATTAAGCGGTTTTGATACACATGTTGGTCAGCAAAATCAGCAGGGAAGGCAATTGAAAATATATGGCGATGCAGTAGCCGCCTTTGTAAAAGATCTTAAACTAAATAACAAACTGGATGACACGCTGATTATGACCTTCTCGGAATTTGGCCGCAGGGTTGAACAAAACGCCAGTAACGGCACTGACCACGGTACCGCTAATAATGTTTTGGTTTTTGGCGGCAAACTTAAAAAAGCAGGCATTTTTAACGATGCGCCTGACTTGTCGCAATTAGATTACGGCGATTTGAAATACCAGGTTGATTTCAGGGATGTGTATGCTACCTTGCTTGATAAGTGGTTAAACGTAAATAATAGCCAGATATTAACCAAAAATTTTTCTGGACTGGACTTTGTGTAAGTAACTTCTAAGGTGTTGAAAGTGAAGTTATGCCGATGAATATTAAACCATCTGCACATTCGCACACCTGCATATCTGCACATTTATATATCTTTGGCGCATGAATATCCTGCTCCTCGGTTCAGGCGGAAGGGAAAGCGCCTTCGCCTGGAAAATATCGCAAAGCCTTAAATGCAGCCAGCTTTTTATTGCGCCCGGCAACGCCGGAACCGGTCAATACGGCACCAACGTAAACGTTAAGGTAAACGATTTTGAAGGTATTAAGCAGCTTGTTTTACAAAACGGCATTAACCTGGTTTTGGTTGGCCCCGAAGAACCGCTTGTTAAAGGGATCCATGATTTTTTCCTTGCTGACGATCAACTGAAAAGCATCCCGGTTATAGGACCGCAAAGCGAAGGTGCACAACTGGAGGGTAGTAAGGATTTTTCCAAACAGTTTATGGTGCGGAACAATATTCCGGCGGCAGCTTCTAAAACATTTACCAGGGAAAACATGCAGGAAGGCTTTGAATATTTAGCCACAATTGGCTTGCCTATCGTATTAAAAGCAGACGGCCTGGCAGCGGGCAAGGGTGTTTTGATATGCCTAACCGTAGTGGAAGCGCAACAGGAATTAATAGAGATGCTCACTGAAGCCAAATTTGGCGAAGCCAGCTCAAAAGTAGTGGTAGAGCAATTTTTACAGGGTATTGAGCTTTCGGTATTTGTAATGAGTGATGGCACACATTATAATATACTACCGGAGGCGAAAGACTATAAACGTATTGGCGAAGGTGATACCGGCTTGAATACCGGTGGCATGGGCTCCGTATCACCCGTACCTTTTGCGGATGCCGCCTTTATGCAAAAAGTGGAACAGCGTGTAATTATCCCCACCGTTGAAGGTTTAAAGAAAGAAAACATCCCTTATAAAGGTTTTATTTTTATAGGATTGATGAACTGCGACGGCGAACCTAATGTAATTGAATACAATTGCAGAATGGGCGACCCGGAAACAGAAAGTGTAATGCTAAGGATCAAATCAGATTTCGTTGACCTGCTGATGGGTGTGGCTGAAGGAAACCTGGATGAAAAAGAATTAATTATATCCGATAAAACGGCTGCTACGGTTGTAATGGTGGCCGGAGGTTACCCAGGAGAATATTTGAAGGATAAAACCATCACCGGAATTGAAAACGTAAGGGATTCGCAGGTTTTTCATGCCGGGACTTATTTAGACGGCGAAAACGTAAAAACTTCTGGCGGACGTGTATTAGCGGTTACATCCCTGCAGGATAACGTGTTTACCGCACTGCAACAGGCCACAGCAGATGCCAGCCGTATTTATTATGATGGCATGTATTTCAGGAAAGATATTGGGTATGATTTGTTGTAGCAGAGCCCTCTTTCAGTCTTACTAATCCTTCGTTCCAAAAATCTCAGCCAGTTTAACAGGTAACTCGTTGCTGTCAAGGTTACGGGCGATTATCTTACCATTGGGATCAATTAAAAAATTTTGTGGCAATGCTGTTAACTTATATAATGCAACAACAGGACTTTGCCAGAATTTAAGGTCAGATACTTGAGTCCACAAAAGCCCGTCATGGTGTATGGCGTTCAGCCATGTTTGTCTTGCGCCCGGCCTATCAAGTGATACACTGAGTATATTAAAATTTTTATTCTTATAATTATTTTATGCCTTAAGCACGCCGGGACTCGACTCGCGGCACACAGGGCACCAGGAAGCCCAAAAATCCAGTAACAGGTATCTTCCCCTGAAAGACGATAATCTTACTTTTTGGTTACTTGTGTCTGGCAGTTCAAAATCAGGCGCAATTTTACCTATGCTCACTTCACTCATCCTTTCCAGTGTTTCAGCATATGATTTTCCGCTGGGGCTACTTTTTACTTCGAATGATAACTGATTAAACAATACCGCAACATCCTTATAATCGCTGTACGCAGCAAACGAATATAAAGCATCAAGACTAACCAACGAGGAAGGATTTTCTGTTATAAATTTCTTATTTACTATTCTTCGCTCATTTTCAAGCGCTTTATTTAATGACTCAAGCTCGTTCAAAAATTTTGGCGACCTCTTTTGTTCCTCAGATGCACTTGTATCCCTGGTTTCCAATTGAGCATCGCGCCGCTCAATTGGCAGCATCAATAACCTGTAACGTTCGTTATCATTGTTGTTTTCGTGCCGGTAATTTTAGCTTTAATCAACGAATCAGAGCTTGTTATGTTAATAACTCCACCTGTTTCCAAATAAAATTTTACATAATTATCACTTGTAAAACCGTTCCCGTTTTTGTTTAATGTAAGATAGGCCTCGGTTGGCTGGCCAATGGTGCCATTAAAAATAAACTCACCGTTCTTTAACACAGCTGAATCAGCGATCATGCGATTGTAGAGCAGGAATAATTTCGCTGGTTTGTTAAGACTGGCTATTTTACCCTTTACAACAAATTTGTCTGATTGTGCGAAAACAACGGTGTGGCAGCATACCAAAAGGACAAATAATAATTTTTTCATATAGGCTGGAAATACCGTGATAGTTTGATATGCTACCCCAAATTAAACAAAAAAAGTCCGAAGAATAGCTATCTTTCGGAGCCTTACTGACTTTTTGACTTTCGGACTCAAAAATTAAATCTTCCCGAAAATTTCTTCTAATTTATTTTCAAGATCATCGCCCCGTAAGTTTTTACCGATGATCTTTCCATCGGGGTCAAGAAGGAAGTTTTGCGGAATGCCGCGTACAGCGTATAAGCCCGCAGTTTTGCTGTCCCAGAATTTAAGGTCGGATACCTGTGTCCAGTTTAAGCCATCCTTATGAATCGCATTAAGCCACTTTTCTTTAGCTCCCGGTCGGTCTAACGACACACCGATGATGGTAAATTTTTGACCTTTATAATGATTAAAGGCCTTTACGACATTAGGATTTTCATGACGGCATGGGCCGCACCACGATGCCCAAAAATCAATCAGAACATATTTCCCCCTGAAGGAGGAGAGGCTTACAATTTTACCGCTTGTATCGGCCTCAGCAAATTCTGGCGCTGTGGCACCTATGGCAACGGCTTTAATTCGCGGCAGCCGTTCGGCAAATTTCTTTCCTGCTTCTGAATCTTTTATTACCGGGGATAATCCGTTAAACAATGGTGCAATGTCCACATAGTCGGCACTGTAAGCGTAGCTTTCCAAAACATTTAAACTGATATAAGAATCAGGATGATCCTGTATAAACTGCTTATTAATGGCTGATTCTTGAATTTCAATTGCTTTTTCTGCCTTATGATTTTCTTTTTCAAACTCATCCGATTTTTGCTGATCGGAAGTCGCTGCGTTTTGTTTTGCTTGCAGCGCAGTATAAGCATCATTAACAGGTTTTAGGACCGTTTCATATTGGGTGTTTTCAAGATTCGTTTTTGTCCCTTCTACTTTTGCATGTTTTAGGGAATCTGTGCTTGACACGGTTATTATGCCATTTTCCAGATAAATACCTTTATAATCTTTATAGCTGGGGCCGCTGCCTTTTTGATTCAGCATAAGATAGGCGCTAACAGGCATCGCACCCACCGTACCGTCAAATTTAAACTTGCCGTCCTTAAGGGTAACCGAGTCGGTAATTGTTTTACCTTTTAAACGGTATTGCATATAAACTTTAGCCGGGGAACTATAAGTTCCAACAGTGCCTTGAACAGTGTACCTGGCATCCTGTGCCAAAGCAGCAAATGGCAAACAAGCCAATGCTATGAGTAATAGTTTTTTCATCCCAGCAGTTTAAAAGGTAATTCCGATAATTATCGGGAATTTTTATCACTTATCAAAAAGCTGTTTCAACTTGTTCTCCAGGTCATCGCCCCGCAGGTCTCTGGCTATTATCTTTCCGTTCGGGTCAATCAAAAAGTTCGCAGGGATAGCTGTTACTTTATATAGGGCAGCCGCCGCATTGTTCCAAAATTTAAGGTCGGATACCTGTGTCCAGCTTAAGCCATCGCTTTTGATAGCAGCTATCCAGTTATCTCTCCCTTCAGGCCTATCCAGCGAGACGCCCAGTATAGTAAAATTCTTTTCCTTATACCTATTATATGCCTTAACCACGTTGGGGTTCTCTTCGCGGCAAGGACCGCACCACGATGCCCAAAAATCAATTAAAACATATTTTCCCCTAAATGACGAAAGCTTTACAGGCGCACCATTTACATCAGCCTGGCTAAAATCCGGTGCGGTAGCGCCAATGGCAGTTACCCTTAAACCGTCAAGCGCATTTTTAAAGACTTTTGCAGTTTCTGTATTTTTTAATCTTTCGGATAAAGAATTATACAGCGGATCAAGCTCTGTAGGATCTGGTGAAGGACCGCCAACAGAATACAAGGCAAGCAGGCTTAAATAGCTATCCGGATTGGAGGCAATAAAAATTTTCAACGCAGCTTTTTGTTCCGCCTGCAGTTCTTTTTGCTTTTGAATTATCACATTCTGAAATTCTGCAGAATTCCGTTCAACAGGGGACGCTGCCTTTCTTTGAGCGGCGAGATCTTTTGCTTTTTCAATGATCGGCGATAGCTGTGCCATTAACTTTTTATTGTCATCATTAATCCGCGAACCAATGATCTGAGCTTTTGAGACTGAATCAGGGCTGTTTATCGCAATTTGTCCTTTATCTACATAAAAAGTTAAATTATCGGCAGTAGAGTCCAACCTGTCCAAACCTATTCCCTTTGGGTCCATTATTATCAGCGCACCACCCGGGTTAAGCACGTTTCCCTTAAAGTTAAAATTGCCGTTAGTAATAAAAGCGGTATCAGTAACCTTGTTGGCCCCTAACTGGTATATTAAATAAGCTTTTGCCGGGGCATTATATTTACCCACTTTTCCTTTTATTTCAAACTGATCCTGTTGCTGGGCAGAAGCCATAAAAGGCAACGCAAATAACATATATAAAAATAATTTCCTCATTCTTTTAGAGCGATAGTAAGCTGTGATAACGTTTAAATTGTTAATGAATTATAAGTTTAGTTCAGTTTTTGGAATGTGCGCCACCAAAGATCGGGCATTTCGCCAGAAACCGCTATCTTGTAATCGTCATATTGGCATGGAACCAGGTGGAACCGTTCATTCTTTGAACCGCCTGTTGGGTAAGGCACCTGCATCCACCAACGGTCAGACTTTTTACTTTTCACAAACACCAGTTCATGCTCTTCGTGCTTTAAACTGGTTTTATAAATCAAGTATTGCGATTTAGGATTGAGCGGAAAGTCCTGTTTACGATTGTAAACACCGTCGATGAAATACCATACCATTTGTGCGACCAACATCGCAGTTTGGCCGTTATCATCATAAGCCGGGTTAAACTCATAAAAACCAATAGAACTCAGCTTATCATTAAATCCGGCATAGCGCGCTATCTGGCAAGCCTCGCTGCCAAAAAATCCGTTTGGACCTGCATTGGCATTCCCCGCGGCATCTGACGAGCGGATGGCGCCGATATCAAAGCTTATCATGCTGGCATTACGAATAATAGGCTCGGCAACCGCAATATTTCCGGCCAATTCTCCTAAGCGGTGCACGTCAAAATAAAGCTTGTTCATTACCCGCAGACTATCCTGGCTCGCGTAATAAGTTTGATAACCTAAATTGCTATAGTTGAACAGGAAATTGGGTTCATGTAAAAATATCTTATTGAGATAGGAGTCTGAAGTTGTTTCGAGGCTCTCGCTGCTGATTTCATCCTCATCAAGGTTAAAACGCGAATCAACAATTACAAGGTCAACTTTTTGCTCCAGGTCTTCGTAGGCCATGTATTGGGCATAAGTAAGGTCCTGTCCCCCGCCGATTATTACCGGGATAATATCTTTTTTAACCAATTCGCTAACAACGGTTTTTAAAGCGATATAAGTATCGGTAACTGTTGCTCCCTGGCGGATATTTCCGAGGTCCACAATTTTTGTATTATAGCTGCCTTCATTCAAAAGATATAACTTTTCGCGCACGTAGTCCGGTGCCAGGGCGCAGCCTGAATTGTTTACTGCATTGCGGTCTTCCTGTACGCCGATAATAGCGATATCCGTTTTTTCTTCCAAACTGGGGAAATCAACCGAAAAATATTCAATCTTACTGCCTAACTGACTGGTATAATATCCTTTTTTAGGAATGATCTTTTTTAGATCAACAGGCGAAAAAAAATCGGATAGAGACATATATCAAATGTGCAAATATGCAGATGTGCAAATGTGCGGATTTTTTGTTTTAGTTGGA
>JAQNCM010000296.1 GCA_029237615.1 Mucilaginibacter sp. | reverse complement strand
TTCAGGAAGACATTGACAGTATTTTATCCACCACTCCCGACGAGAAAAAAACATGGTTATTCTCGGCCACCATGCCTACTGAAGTTCGCCGTATAGCGAAAAAGTACATGAACGAGCCTTTTGAGCTCACCATGGGTACTAAAAACACCGGTAATGCCAACATTGAGCACGAATACTATATTGTACGTGCCCGTGATAAGTATGCCGCCTTTAAACGTATTGTTGATTTTAACCCTGATATTTTTGGTATCGTATTTTGCCGTACCAAGATAGAAACACAGGACATTGCAGAAGCACTGTTAAAAGACGGTTATAATGCCGATTCTTTACACGGCGACCTGTCACAACAACAACGCGATAAGGTAATGAAACGCTACCGCGACCGCAGCCTGCAGTTATTAATAGCTACAGACGTTGCAGCACGTGGTATTGACGTGAGCGATATAACACACGTTATAAACTATTCATTGCCTGATGAAGTTGAGAACTACACTCATCGTAGCGGCCGTACAGCCCGTGCAGGTAAAACAGGTGTATCTATCTCTATCATCAACGCTAAAGAATTAGGTAAAATACGCCAGATTGAGCGTGGCCTTGGTAAAAAGTTTGTTAAAGTTGAGATCCCTACCGGATTTGACGTTTGCGAAAAACAATTGTTCAGCATTGTACATAAGATACATGATGTGCAGGTTAACGATCAGCAAATTGAACAATACCTGCCACGTATGATGGAAGAGTTTAAGGATTTAACCAAAGAGGATTTTATAAAACGCTTTGCATCCATTGAATTTAACCGCTTTTTGGATTATTATAAAAATGCACCAGATCTTAATGCACCCCTTGAAGAAGGTCGTGACAGGGAACGTGGCGAACGTGGTGAGCGCTCAAGCCGTGGTGTTGAAGGTGGTGGTAAATCAGAATACACACGCCTGTTTATCAACTTAGGTTCTGTAGATGAATTTAACCGCGGCGATTTGCTGGGTTACATCTGCAACCAATCAAAAATAAGCGGACGTACCGTAGGCAAGATAGATGTTAAGGGTGTTTATTCGTTTTTTGAAGTTCCCCATGCTGATGTTGAGAAGGTGTCTGCTGCGTTTAAAGATGCAGAGTTTAAAGGACGTCCGGTAAGGATTGAAGTATCAGGAGAAGGCAGCAGCGAAAGCCGTAGCGGCGGAAGCGGCGGTGGCTACCCACGACGCGAAGGCGGATATAACCGTGAAAGAAGCGGCGGCGGCGAAAGGCGCGAAGGCGGATACAACGGTAACAGAAGAGAAGGAACTGGATCTGCCGGTGGCGGTTTCCGTGATTTCTCGGGCAAACGCAAAGAAGACCGTGGTGAAAGACGCAGAAGGTTTTAATAGTTAGTTTTCATATCGTTCGCCTTCAACCGGCGGACAAGTTTTTAGTTTAGTTAATGTACAAAGCCCTCATTCTGAAAAGATGGGGGTTTTTGCTTGGGTAGTGGTGCGGATGTGCAAATACGCGGATGTGCAAATGTGTAGAAGATATGATGTCGAATTTATTTCGGCGCCTCACTTGCAAGGTATACATCGTGCAATCTACTTTTCCTATTGGTGCCGAAATGAATTTGGTATGACCGGGAAGGAGAAATTACCTGTTATATTCCACAGCTATCGAATCGGGCCCCATGAGCTTTAGGTAATGATCATCCAGCTTTTGTACTACAAAACTGGTGTAAGGCTGGTTGCCCTGGAAAGAAGTATAAATGGTATCACCCTTTAAAAAATAATCTTCGGGGATTGCTGCGCCGTCATTCAGTGTGAAATTTTTGTCAGTAATATTTAGTTTTACTGAACCGTCCTTTGATTTCCAGTTCCCTTTCAGTTTATTTTTGACAGGATTGCTGCAAGCTGCGGCAAACAGTACCGACGCACAAGCCATGTGCACCAAAATTAAAGTGAATTTTTTCATTGCAAATGAGTTTTAGTCTGTAGCCTTAAGTTTTCCAATCTTAATCAGATTCTTTGACTTAAGACCACAGACCTAAGACTAAAACTTATTACATAGGTTTATCCATCAGCTGTGATTTTTTTAAATAAATCCTGTGGCCTTTTTTGTCGATATAGTAATAATGTGATTGGTCGTTGATATAAACCGTTTCGCCATGAGGGCCGCATTTACCATCGTATTTTTTATCAACAATGGCCGATGCTCCGCTTGCTGCGACATGTGCAGTTGCATGACCTGCCTTTTTTGCAGCACGGCCTATTTTGTGGCCTAGTGATGAGTCCTGCTGCATTATTTTAGCCTGACTTTGAGAAAAAGTGAAAATTCCTGCTGCAAGAAATGCAACTTTTAATGCGTTTTTCATAATGTGAATTGTTTTGATTTAAAACCACTAACTCAAATGCTCTGCCAAATGTTTCATTTCCAGCGCAGGAGCACGTTTTTGGTATAAAATGGCGTAAACCGCATCGCAAATAGGCATGTATACGTTGTATTGTTTATTCACCTGGTGTAGGCAATTTACTGCATAATATCCTTCAGCAATCATATTCATTTCTAACTGAGCGGACGTAACGGTATAGCCTTTGCCTATCATATTGCCAAAGGTGCGGTTACGGCTGAATTGCGAATAGGCGGTAACCAATAAGTCGCCCAGGTAAGCTGATTCTTTAATGTCGCGGTCAATAGGGTGTACAGCATCCACAAAACGCTCCAGCTCACGTATGGCATTTGAGATCAATACCGCTTGAAAGTTATCACCATAGCCCACTCCATGGCAAATACCGCTTGCAATAGCATAAATATTTTTTAATACTGCGCCATATTCGGTTCCATAAATGTCATCGGAAATAATAGTTTTAATATACCTGGTATTAAACATGCCGGCAAATTCAGCGGCGAGTGCGGTATCCATAGAAGCTATGGTGAGATATGAAAGTTTTTCAAGCGCCACTTCTTCTGCATGGCACGGTCCGCTGATCACCAGGAAATGATCAAAAGGCACACCATAATGCTGGTTCAAAAATTCACCGATGATCTGGTTTTCATCCGGCACGATCCCTTTAATAGCTGATACTATCTTTTTGCCGGCAAGGCATTCGGGCGTTATACCTACCAGTGCCTCCTTCAAAAAAGCAGCAGGTACATTTAACAATATAAAATTAGCAGGTTCAATAACAGCTAACAAATCCGTTGAAACATTTTGGGCAGGCAAATTAATTTCAACTGAACTTAAGTAATTTGGATTATGTTTAAATTTGTGAATATGCTCAACCGCATGTTCATTACGCATCCACCAAAAAATTTCTTTTTCGGTAGTGTTGTCTGTAAGTATTTTAATATTGGCCGTAGCCCAGCTGCCCCCGCCAATAACGGCGATCTTGTTTTTTGGTGTATGCATTAACAATAAAAATGTCCCGCCACGTTTAATTGACAGGACAAAGTTATTATTTAGTTGGCAGTGGCAGTAGTGGTAGCAGTATTATTTTGTGAATCCTCTATTATTTTTGTTTTTAAAAGATTGTCAATCTAAACGGCAGTGCCACTATTAGCTGCCACCTACTTTGCATCTCCGCTAAATAATTTGCTCTTATCAACTTTTTCCACCACCATACCATCGCTCAGCGTTTTTGAAATTGTGGCAAACGGCGCCGACACTACTTCGTCTCCGCTTTTTAAGCCTGATAATATCTGTATGTAAGAATCATCCTGTATCCCGGTAGTTACCAGTACCTGTTTTACTTTGCCAGCCTTGTAAACAAATACATATTCTTTTTCGGTCGCTGTAATTTGCGGCTTGTTGTTATTGGCATCGTCCTTTTGGTCGCTGGGTTTAGCAGTAACCTTTTTCTGTTCGCGGGTAGTTACCGCTTGTATGGGAACAGATAATGATTTCGTATGGTTAGTATTAATATCCACAGTAGCAGTTAGTCCCGGCCGGAATGGCGAGGGGTTCGCGGCAGATTTAACCAGCAGGTTTTTGTAGCTGGCAGGGCTGATGCGCACCTTTACCGTAAAATTGGTAACCTGGTCTGCATTGGTACCA
>JAQNCM010000564.1 GCA_029237615.1 Mucilaginibacter sp. | reverse complement strand
GCACATGCGGCATGACAGGACACAATGCGCGCACTTGTAAAAACGATATAGAGATGTCTGGAGAATCCAGATCTGAGTAGTTTTAATTGATACCATTTGTTGTTGTTGTGTAATTGAGCTCGATTATTGGAGAGGTGGTGAGAAGTGCGCGACTCACCCGGATGCGCGACTCACCCTGCACCTACGTTAATTATTTACTAATAGAGTTTTTTAGGTTATTATCGTTACTCGTAGCGTCTCGATTAAAAGTACCTCTACTTTGTCTACAGTATAAACTTAAACTACGACTAACGTTATATCTATTTTAACTCAAACTATAGTTTCTAGAATAAGTTTCCGTCTTAGTTTTCTTCGTATTATAAAAATCCTTTATAAATCGTTTATCTTAAGCGAACCGTTTTAAGCCTAGTTAGAACTTAGGTATCTATTAGACGGCTAATACTACTATAATATCCTAGGTTATTAGTAAATTAAGGATAGTCTCTTCGATATAGTTTCAAAAAAGTTTTTATAACTTAGCTAGAAATAAACTAGCCTACCACGCCTCTAATTAATAGTCGAAATAGTGCTTTAGTACTTTAAAGTAAGTAGTAAAAGCTTCTAGGGTTTAGTTAGATAATTATATTATATTATTAAACTCTTTTATTAAGTTAAAAAAAGATTCTCTAAGTTATAAATAAAGGTAAACGTTTATTATTCGAAATACTCCCACGATACATCGCTAAATTAGAAGTTTTTCTATTATTCTATTTATATATAACGTTACTAGTCTTATTAGGACTAATAAATAAGATAACGTTATATATAGTTTAAAGCCTTTAATACTTACTTCTCTTCTTTATAGTACTTACGTAGAATACCTTAGAACCTATATTATAGGTACTAGATTTAATCCTAACGTTATTAGATAATAAAACGAGTAGTAAAGATAAGAATATTCTTTATCTTAATCTCCTTGTTATTTTAATCTAAGTTCGAATCGGATAAGATAGTATATTTTATATAACTAGGGACCGATAATTGACTTTTTAGCTATATAATAGTAGCTTATAACTATTAATATTCTTAAACGTTTTACCCTTTCTTAAAGATAGATTACGTTTATTTTAAAAAGAATCGTAGATATCTTAAGAAAAGTAAGTTCGTCTTTATTTTTTTCGATAAGCTTATTAGGTTAACGTCCTAATAAAGCCTTTATCGTTTCACTATTATTTACGAGTAATAGTTCGTATAATATAGCCTTTCCTTTACTATTTCTAAGTTATTTCGACCTAGATATAATACTACGTTATACCTTTATTATATCTTCTAAATAACTAATTAAAAAAAGAATTAAAATTATAATAAACCCTACTATAACTATATCTTAAGCTAAATAGAAGTTATAAAAAAAGATCGATTATAAATTATATATAATTTAAAGGTAATATAAAGGGTTCTATGATATAGTAACTAATTCTTAAAGAGAGAAGAATAAGAAGATAGGGAAGTAGGTGATACCCGACTTCCTTAAATATAGATACGACTACCCTACACTAACGCGGGGTCGTAGCTAGACTACCGACAAACTTAGGTATTAGCTTCTAATTTAGTACTTTAAGCTTTAGATTCTTAATAGATAAGCTAACTAAACTTCTTTTCTATAATACTATTAACGTATATCTTTTGTTATAACGTTAGTACTCTACTTGTTTTATAATAGTATAACGTTAACGTTCTTATAAGTCTAATCTTAAGGCTTAAAGCTTTTCTAAGTAGTCTATTATTATTAGTACCTTTCTCGAGATAAGATTATCTTTGATTTAAAGTCTTATATCTAGCGTATAGCCTATTAAGGCTTCGTTTAGAGATATTCTAGTTATTATATTTTATATATTATTATATATAAACTATACTATTTTTTAGGAAGGTTACTTAGGTTATCTAGTATAAATCGGTAAAAAAAAATAGAAATAATACTTAAATATTTAGTTTATATACTTTATTTAACTATTAATCTAAGGGTAGAACGTTATTAATAGCTACCGTTTAATATAGCTATAATAGTAAAAGTCTAACTAGAACTAACTAGTAAATATAAACCCTTAATCTAATATAATACCTTATAAAGCTCTAAACCATAGCTTAATCTCGTTATAAAATACTTTTACTAAATTAATAGAGGTTAAAGTAATAAAGGTAGCTAGGAATATAATATATTTAGTATATCGATCTACGATTCCTAGTATTATATCTACGATCTAGCCTTAGTATTATAAAGGTTTTAATCTTATAATAAAGTCTATTAATAACTCTTAGAATAGACTACTAAGAATAAGTAAGAAAACTAACTAGTTATAAGGCTTAGTTATACTTCTTTACTATAATTCCTTAGTAGATATTATACTACTTTGTATACTCTTTAACGTCTACTCAGAGCCCTACCTAATAGAACTTTCGCTAGAATAGCTTTATAGTTTAGGTTATACTAAAGTATCTTATAAATAAATCGTTATAGTATAACCTTAGAAGTTTTTAGTAAAGCGATTCTAATCTAGGGATATATAGGTAATATGTTACGAACCAACGCGCAGGACGTGGGGGGGAAC
>JAQNCM010000467.1 GCA_029237615.1 Mucilaginibacter sp. | reverse complement strand
ATTCTCGGTAACTATGTAGAATATATTGCCGGAAAGAGGATGAAAAACCTTGGCATCAAGCATGAGTTCGTTGCCAAGAATCCATTGTCATGGACAGACAAATACTTAAAGTCGGGAGACCTACAAGAGGCTCCACAAGAAGTAGAAAAATTGTCATATATTATAGGTGGAGTTAAAAATGACGTAGCGGATATGTCATTTGACGATTTCCAATTTTAAAGACCCTTCCAGAACGAAAAACGGACATAGTGTAACCACTACACACATTCTGACATTCTTTTCTATAAATAATAAATATTATGAACCAATTCAATAATATTTATAATTTAGGAATAAAGAATGTACAGTGTATTATATAATTTTAATCCTGGCGACACTGTTTGGGTCGTACAACGACGCTCGAATGCTATCGTCCAAGGTACAGTTGAATTCTTAAAAATTGAAATCAGTCAACAGTCTTTAAATCCTACTCCGACGATTACGGTAACACCTTCTAAATTAGTAACTAGAACACCTACTAATACCCCAACCATTACACCGACGTTAACCAGTACACTGTCACCTACTTTAACAGCATCATTAACTGCGTCTGCCTTTAATACTCCATTAAACGTATATACGAATTATGTCGTCTTAACTAATAATAGAACCACATTAACTGCCAATAGTGGAAACATATTTGCTACCCGTGATGAGGCTACTGCTGCTTTACTTAATGGTACATATGCGCAAGCAACAAATAACAGTTTCAATTATAATTTAAATCCTGGAAATCCATGTTGGATAATACTGTTAAACCGTAGACAGATAGATAATGGTATTGTAATATATACAAAGATTACCATATCTGAAAATATAATAAATCCAGCAGCCCCTATTACCGATATTGATTATTTAATATTGACTACTGATATTGGTACACAATTCGTAGACGATGATCATACATTTTTAACTTATGCTGATGCTCAAGTCGCATTGAATAATATTCTAAATCCACCTACTCCAACAGCATCACCAACGTTATCGCCTACAAAGACTAGTACACCTACGCGCACGGTAACAAGAACTCCCAGTATTACACCCACTGATAGTAGAACTCCGACTATTACTCCTACAAATACTGCAACACCAAGTGTGACAGTTTCACCAACTAAAACATCTACGGTAACACCCTCGCTAACTAGAAGTTCAACCCCTACGGCGACAGTTGGATTAACGCATACTGTAACCCCAACCATTACTCCATCAACATCTGTAGTATCGTCTAATACTCCTACTCCAACGTTGACAGCTACTCCATCATTGACGCTTTCAAATACTAGAACCGCAACATTGACTGCAACTCAAACTAGAACTGTAACTATTGAAGCAAGTGCCACTAACACGCCCACTCCCACGTTAACGCCTAGTAGAACGGTGAGTATTACTCGTACTCCAGATACGACTATAACACCTTCTGTAACAATTACATCCACACCAACTTTAACGTTAACGCCTACAAGAACAGTATCGGTAACCCGTACTGCAACTGCAACTGTTACACCATCAGTTACACAAACTGCAAGTGTTACGCCTACTCAGACTAGTACTGTAACTCCTACCCCTACGTTAACAGGAACACCTGAAATAACGATTACCCCTACAGCTACTTTAACATTCACACCGACTGCAACAGCGACTCCAACCATTACGGTAACCCCATCTGTTACAGTTACTGCATCGCCTACTCCAGTAGTATCATCCACCGCATCTCCTACGCCATCGGCGACGACTACTGTTACACCAACAAATACATCAACGCCTACCCTAACAGCGTCTCCAACAGTAACTACAACGATAACCAGTAGTATTACACCAACACCAACAACATCAGCTACAACGACCATAACTGCTACAGCATCGCCTACTCCGGGGGTATCAGCGACCGCATCACCAACACCTACGAGAACTGTTACGCCGTCGAATAATGTGTCTCCTACGGTATCAATAACACCTACCCCGACTATTACTGTAACTAACACTCCTACTCTTACTGCATCACCAACTATTACTTTTACACCAACTATTACTGCAACCGCATCGCCAACACCAGTGGCATCACCAACTGCAACAATGACTTTTACTCCCACAGTAACAATGACACCTACAAATACAACAACTACAACTCCAACAGTGACTGCAACTTCTGGAGCAACAGTAACGCCTACAAATACTATCACGCCAACTATTACAATGACACCTACAAATACTGGTACGCCAACTACAACAGTCACACCTACAGTGACAAGTACACCGACAACAACTATAACTCCTACAATGACAAGTACTGTTACACCTACAATAACTGCATCACCATCAGTGACGCCTACAAAGACGACTACTGTTACACCTACCTTAACAACTACAGCTACTATCACTATTACCCCTAGTGTAACAACTACACCCACTATTACCCCTACTGTTACGGCAACGCCAACTATCACGGCAACGCCAACTGTTACTTCAGCACCATCGATTACACCAACTGTAACATTTACTCCAACAATTACTCCGACTACTACTGTTACTCCTTCAGTTACGTTACCATCTATTCTTATCACATCAGTTGATCCATTACTTAACACTCAAAGTGCTAATATTAATGGTAGAGGCTTTTTAAGTCCCACAGTCACAATTGACGGAATATTGCAAACAGTAGTTTCTTCCACACCAAATCAAATAACTATAACATTTGATGTGGGATCATCCGAGTACGGTTCGGGGAAAAATTTAATCGTTACGAATTCCAACTCTACCATTGCCAGCATCACTGTTACCACATTACCTGCAAGTACTGCATGGCCATCGACTGTTGTTTGCATAGTTAATACAGAGCTTGGAGGAATAGGAAATTCATCCGTAGATAGTTTGTTACCGACGTTTACACTTGATGTGCCATTAGTAGCTTGGGCAGGTTTTCCAAAAGTGTACAATCCAATTTCGTCAAATATAAAATCTCTTTGCTCACCGATTGGAGAAGAAATTGAAGAATTTGATAATTGGCCAGTTGGTTCATTTTCATTGATATAACAAGTTAATATAACATTTGATTTAGAACCAACTTCTTGAGATGTTACGCCACCTCCAGCAGGATCATCAGCAGGAACTGCGCCTCCACCAACCCCACTAACGTTTAATCCGAAATTAGGATCAGACTCATCAATTACTTCTGAATAGGTTTCATTATATAATTGTGATTCCCAACCGTCACCATTATTACCATCGTTTGGCGCCCTTAACACGACATTACTGGCAGCATCTATGAAGCTTCCACCATTTCCGAATGCTATGCGATAGATGTAATCATTTGGTTCTCTTGCTAACGCTCTAGCGATAACTCTTGCCATATTGATTGAATGGATGGCATTATGCTTTTCTAACAGGATTTCTCCAGTTTTTACATCTTTAATTAGAACGTGACCTATAATTTCGGCGGAAAATGTTTCTTTCATTATAATTTAATCTCTTTAAAATGGATTATCTGATATTTATCATTGGAAAAATGTATTTATTTGTGTGGCTCATTGTGGTATACTTATCCAAATTGGTATAATAATTATGACTTGTATTGTAGGGATAGAACATAATAATAAAGTATATATGGGTTCTGATAGTTGTGTAACGACTGATACATGTAAAACGATGTTGGCTCATTCAAAATTAATACAAAAAAATCAAATTATATTTGGATATGCAGGATCACCACGATTTAGTGATATTTTAAAATATCATATGGAATTTCCAAAGCATGAAAAGGCCATGGATGATAAGGACTATTTA
>JAQNCM010000024.1 GCA_029237615.1 Mucilaginibacter sp. | reverse complement strand
GGTTGTATTGGTGGCGTTTACATAATTTGAAAGGGAGATTAATACCGGCTTTTTATACTTTTTGTTAAGATTGACAAGTCCGGTATCAATATTTGCAACCAGCGTATCATGACCTGGGATAATAAATAACCCTTCACTTACCACCATATCCAGCTTTGAAAAATTATCAGCAAGAGAATAGTAAGCCTGTGGCTCCCAGGCCCTGTAGAACGCTGCGTTAATACGGTCTTTATTATTTGGGCGCTTTAGCTGGTGCAAATGGCGTGAACGGGCCAGCTTTTGGATCTCGGCCTTGTCAATTCTAAAATCCTTGTATTTTTTTGATTTTTTTAAGCTTTCAAGCTCTTCCTTGGTTAGCTTTTTTGGCGCAGGGTTCAGGTTTGGTAAACTCGGATATTGTTTGGACGTAACAGTAATGATTGCAGCTAAAACACTGCATGCAAGCACAATAATAATTATACGGCTGAGCCATTTAAAACGCAACCACCTACCCGGGGTATCGGTTTGAAAAACCTGTTTATCAGCCATTATTCTTTTAAATAATTATTCGGGTATAAAGGTTATAAGTTGTCCTTTATTTTTGAGTTTTAGTTGGTTCAATGGCCGAAAAATCCACTCCGCATTTACAGTTGCTCCCACAGCTTTTCTTTTCAAACAAATTTTTAAAAACAAGTTTGCAAACATAATAAATGGCTGCCAAAAACAATATGCCTATTATAACTAACTGGATATCCATGTCACAAATTTAATACAAATAACTTATATACGTATAGACAGCAAAGATAGTATATGGTTTAAGAAAGAGAGTCAAGATTTTAAGAAACAAGGCCGTTTGTCCTGCTTCTTGCTCTCCTGTATCTTGCTTCTTGTTCTCCAGCAGCCGGCTCATAATTTACTTTTGCTGTAGTATCCAATTTTCAGGATCCTTTATATTTTCAATGTCATTTTCCGAAATATCAATTATAGTGTCCTGACTGGCAAATGAAAACAAAGGCTCTTGTTATAGTTTTTCTTGCAGATTATAGTTTTTCTTGCAGATGAGTTCCTTGTTAATTTAGCTAAAGTTTAGAAGTCACAAGAATTTCTATTTGTTCTTTTAAAATTGGCAAGTCCATTTTAATGGTTGAAAAAATGGTTAAGGCTGAAACACCAAAATATTCATGAATGAGCTTGTTTCTCATTTCTTTCATCAGGCGCCAGTGCACCTCTGAGCTTTTGCTTTTAATTTCTTCCGAGATTTTTGACGATGCCTCGCCAATAATTTCAAATCTTCTTGTGACAGCGTCCTGTAGCATCAGGTCATTTACGAACTCAAATTCGGTTTTATTTTCCGTATAATTAGGAATAATTTCTACTGACTCAAGAATATCCTGCAAATAAACCATGTCGGATCTGCTCATAATATCTGTATTGCAGACAAAAGCACTTCATTTTTTATTGAAGGCTTTAATGCGCTGAATTCAACTACGTCTACCTTCCGTTTTATAAGTTTAGAAATTTCTTCTTCAAGCTTTAGCATTTTAAAAATAGTAAAACCTTTATCTGCTTCAATAAGCAGATCGACATCACTATTTACCGTCATATTACCTTTTGCCGCTGAACCAAAAATTGCTGCACGCTTTATAGAATATCGGTTTAAAACCGGTAAAATAAGCTGTTGATATTCCCGAAACTCCATCATAATCAATTATAACTAAAATTATATAAAAAGTAAAACCGGATCATCCTTAACTCTCTTGCAAACTTAAAATAGCCTGATCCAAAAAATTCGGGATCATGCTATTTTGCGTATGTGTTATCTTATCAGCATCTTCCAGGCATTCCAGCATTTCGTTGTATTTATCCAGTCCGTGTTCACTTACTACTTCTTTCTTTTTCTCTTCTTTTAATAAAAGTGATTTTACACCTGTCGCATCAGCTTCGGGATGAAACTGGGTGGCAAAAAAATAATCGCTGAAACGGATCGCCATCATAGCGCGGGGCAAATCGATATGTAGCCTTTCCTTTTCAATTGCCAGCAATTGCATGCCGAGGTCGGTGAAACGTTTTTCGTTGGGATGAACAACCTGCCATAAACGGGAGTCAACTGCATAAAATGGATCAGCAAGGTTTTCGAAGACAGGTTCATCTATTGCAGCATCTGTTTTATGAATTGGTAAAACGCCAAACGAAGCTGAACGGCGCATATTTATATCGCCCAGCTGATATTTACGGCACATCAGCTGGAAAGAATGGCAAACAAAAAAGCCGTATTTTTTTTGCGAACTATTGGAAAGGTTATGGTCTTCCAGCTTGTCTATCAACCCGAAATATTTCTTTTCCCACTCGGTACCTTCACTGTCAATAGGGTTGCCAGGACCGCCGCTGGAAATATAAATATTAAACCCGGTATCCGGCACTTCCACCTTTCTCCGCACATCAAATACCTCGCAACTTAAATTTAAATTGTTCTTTTTTTTGTATCGATCCAGTATCTCAGCAAAACCACGCATTCCCTCGTTTTCAATACCATCATACAGATCGAGGATGGCTACTTTTATTGGCTGTTTACCTGTTTGTATCATTTTTTTCAAATTCCTTTTAACGTTTGTGACGTAATATAGTCAACTACATCTGCAAAGTTATTATTTTGCTGATAAACCGTTAACTGCCTGTCAGCTCCGGTGCCATGCTCCGGTATTTTATGTACGTATTGCAGGTCTTCGCGGCAACCCAGTTCATCAACAACATTATCTATAAAATCCAGTAGCTCCAAAATTAAAGAACGGATATTTACTTCAATTTAAATTTACGATTGATTTTTAATCTTTTCAACAGATAAATTCATTTTATAAGTTATCTGGCTAATATAAAAACTTTAAAACTATTTTTGCCGCATGCAGCACCCCGAAGAAAATCCCTGGAAGGTCACTGATCAAAAAGCAATCTATGATAATCCATGGATTAATGTAACCGAATACCAGGTGATCAACCCGTCAGGAAATCCGGGAATTTATGGAAAGGTCCATTTCAAAAACTTCGCTATTGGTGTTTTGCCGTTGGATGATGACCTGAACACCTACCTGGTTGGGCAGTATCGTTTTGTATTGGGGCAATACAGCTGGGAGATACCCGAAGGCGGCGGCCATTTAGGCGTTGACCCGGTAGTATCAGCTAAACGCGAACTGCTGGAAGAAACAGGCCTGAAAGCCAAAAAATGGACTGAAATACAACGGATGCACCTTTCTAATTCTGTTTGTGATGAGTTGAGCATTCTTTATCTTGCCCGGGGTTTACAGCAATTTGAGGCCGAACCGGAAGACACTGAACAATTAATTGTGCATAAACTGCCATT